>NZ_DATMGA010000014.1:0-179828 GCF_035555955.1 Eoetvoesiella sp.
AGGGATTCGTCGCGCAGGTTCTCGAACATGCCGCCCTGGACGATGCCGAACAGGGCGTTAGGGTTGCCCAGTTGGTCGAACGCCTCGCGCGAGCGCCGCGCCCAGCGCAGCGACATGCGCATCGAGCGGGCGGCCTCGTCGGCGGTGGCCGGGCGGCCGTCGATGGCGTAGGGCGTGCATTCGTCGAACACCATGGCAATGTCGGAATTGAGCGCGCGCTGGATGCGCATGGATTCCTCGGGCGTCAGGAAGAGCCGCGCGCCGTCGATGGGCGAAGCGAACTTCACGCCTTCCTCGGTGATTTTGCGCAGGCCGTTCAGGCTGAAGACCTGGAAGCCGCCCGAATCGGTCAGTATGGGCTTGTCCCACTGCATGAAGCCGTGCAGGCCGCCGTGCTTTTCCATGACCTCGGTGCCGGGACGCAGCCACAGGTGGAAGGTGTTGCCCAGGATGATCTGCGCGCCTATTTCTTTTAGCTCGTGCGGCAGCATGGCCTTGACGCTGCCATAGGTGCCCACAGGCATGAAGATGGGGGTTTCCACCACGCCGTGGTTGAGCGTGACGCGGCCGCGGCGGGCCGCGCCGTCGGTGGCCAGGAGTTCGAATTGCAGTCCGGTCATGGGCGGGAAGGTTCTATGAACATGGCATCGCCGTAGCTGAAGAAGCGATACCTGGATTGAATGGCATGCGCGTAGGCGCGTCGTATAGGTTCCATGCCGGCCAGCGCCGAAACCAGCATGAGCAGCGTGGACTTGGGCAGGTGGAAGTTGGTGATCAGCGCGTCGACGTAGGCGAATTTATAACCCGGCGTAATGAAGAGGCGGGTATCGCCCTCGAGCGGGCCGGTCTGGTCGGGCTGCTGGGCCGCGGCCTCGAGGGCGCGCACGCTGGTCGTGCCTACGGCCACTACGCGCCGGCCGGCCGCGCGCGTGGCGCGGATGAGGTCCAGGGTCTCGGCCGACACTGAATAGCGTTCCGAATGCATGTGGTGCTCGTCCAGGTTTTCCACTCGCACCGGCTGGAAGGTGCCGGCGCCCACGTGCAGGGTCACGAAGGTTTGCCGGATGCCTCGGGCCGACAGCGTGTCCAGCATGGCCTGGTCGAAATGCAGCCCCGCCGTCGGCGCGGCGACGGCGCCGGGCTGGTGTGCGTAAATGGTTTGGTAGCGCTCGTCGTCTTCCTGCCCCGCCTCGTGCGTAATATAAGGCGGCAGGGGCGTCGAGCCGTGCTCGTCCAGCAGGTCCAGGACGCGGCCGGGAAACTCCAGCTCGAACAGCTCGCCTTCGCGGCCCAGGACCGTGGCCTCGAAGGCATCCGCCACGCGTATGCGGGAGCCGGCCTTGGGCGATTTGCTGGCGCGCACGTGGGCCAGCGCCGTATGGGGCTGCGTAATGCGTTCGATCAGAATCTCGACCTTGCCGCCGCTGTCCTTCTGGCCGTGCAGGCGCGCCTTGATGACCCGCGTGTCGTTGAACACCAGTAGGTCCCCGGGGTTCAACAGGCTGGGCAGCTCCGCGAACATCTTGTCGTGCGGCTCTCCCTGGCCGTCCAGGTGCAGCAGACGGCTGGCGCCACGCTGGGCGGGAGGCGACTGGGCGATGAGCTCGGGGGGCAGGTGGTAGTCGAACTGGGACAGCAGGAGCGAAGGGTTCACGCGGTGATCTTGGGTTGGGCGGGCGCCACGGGCGCGGCCGGGATGGAGAGGGTTTGGCGGTATTTTAAGCCGTCATCGTGAATTTTTGCTTGACGCCCTCCGCAAAGCAGGCGTCTTTCGGTATGCTCATGGTTTGCCAAGGAGGGCGATGGGCGGATGCGCCAGAGCCGTTTTCCGGGCGGGGTCGAGCCCTGGCGGGGAACGCCAGGCGCACGAGAGGCGGTGTCCGGCTATTGTCGGGTTTGGCGGTCAACAGCGGAGTCGGTGTCGAAATGGTTTCATGCAGGCGGGGCGATAGGGCGTTTGGCAAGATGGGGCGCGGGCTGCGCAGTTTGCTGCTGGGGGCGGCATGCGCGGCGGCGCTGCACATGGCTTCGGCGGCGGCGCAGGGCCTGCCCGCCGAACTGCAAAAGGCGTTCCAGGCGGCCCATCTGCCCGAAAGCTCCATGTCGCTGGTGGTGCAGGAAATCGGCGGGCCCAGGCTGGTGTCCATCAATCCGGCGGAGCCGCGCAATCCGGCTTCCGTCATGAAAATGGTAACCACCTGGTCGGGGCTTTCCGGCCTGGGGCCGGAATACCGCTGGCGCACCGCCATGTACGCCCGCAACGGGGCCAGCGTGGATGCGCAGGGCTCGCTGCGCGGCCCGCTGTACCTGAAGGCGGGGGGCGACCCCTTCCTGACCATGGCCGATCTTTGGTCCCTGCTGCGCGAGCTGCGCTTGCGCGGCATCAAGAATCTGCCCGAGGTGGTGGTCGACCGGACCATGTTCGGCGCCGTGGCCACCGATCCGGGCGAGTTCGACGATGCTCCCGACCGGCCGTACAACGCCAGCCCCGACGCCATGATGGTGAACCTGGGCGCGGTGCGCCTGTTGTTCGAGCCCGATACCTCGGCCCGCAAGTGGATACCCATCATCGATCCGCCCTTGGCGGGCGTGAAGGTCAGCGGCGACATCGCCTGGAGCAATGCCCGCTGCCCGGGCTCGCCCTCGGTAGGCACCAACGTCGTGCATACGGGCAGCGACGTCACCATCCAGGTCAGCGGCACCGCGGCCGGATCCTGCGGCGAGTTCAGCGTGTACCGCCTGGCCTTGTCGCAGCCGGATAATTTCTCGGCCTTGTTCCAGATGCTGTGGAAGGAGCTTGGCGGCACATTGGGCAAGGGCATTGTCCCGGGCAAGGTTCCCGCCTCGGCGCAGATCGTGGCCTGGCACGACTCGGAAACCCTGGCCGACACCATCCGCCAGATCAACAAGCAAAGCAACAACGTCATGGCCCGCACTCTGCTGCTGACCCTGGGAGCCGAGAAGAACGGGGCTGGCGCGACGCCGCAGACCGGCGCAAGCGCCGCCATGGCCTTGTTGCGTGCCCAGGGAGTCGATACCGGGGGCTGGACCATTGTGAACGGGGCGGGGCTGGCGCGCGGCTCCCGCCTGACCGCGCAGGGGCTGGCGGGCATGCTGGACGTGGCCTGGCATTCCTCCCTGATGCCCGAGTTCGTCTCGTCGCTGGCGATTTCGGGCGTGGACGGCACGGTCAGGCGCCGCCTGCGCGGCGACGACGTGCGGGGCATGGCGCATCTGAAAACCGGCACGCTGCGCGATAGCCGCGCGCTGGCCGGCTATGTGCTGGGCGCCAGCGGCAAGCGTTATATTGTGGTCAGCCTGGTCAACGACGAACGCTCGGCGGCCATCCGGCCCTTCGACGACGCGCTGATCACCTGGCTGGCCGAGCGCTAGCGCGGAGCGGGCGGCCGGAGGGATTCGTCCCGGGCTTCCCTGTAGACTATTCGGCTGCGCACTGTGCATGCGAACGGCCGTGCGCGCATAACAACACCCCATAAGCAGGACTATGCCATGCCCATACACGAAATCCGCCACCCGCTCATCCGCCACAAGCTGGGCCTGATGCGCCGGGGCGACCTGAGCACCAAGAATTTCCGCGAAATGGCCCAGGAGGTCGCGGCCTTGCTGACGTACGAAGCGACCAAGGACCTGCCCCTGGAGCCCTACCATATCCAGGGCTGGTGCGGCGACATCGAAGTCGAGAAACTGGCTGGCAAGAAAGTGACGGTCGTGCCCATCTTGCGGGCCGGCATCGGCATGCTGGACGGCGTTCTCATGCTGGTGCCGGGCGCCAAGGTCAGCGCCGTGGGCATTGCCCGCAACGAAGAAACGCTGCAGGCGCATACCTACCTGGAACGCCTGGTGGGTGGGCTGGACCAGCGGCTGGCCCTCATCATCGACCCCATGCTGGCGACCGGCGGTTCCATGGTGGCAGCCATCGACATGCTCAAGAAGGCCGGCAGCCGCAATATCCGGGCGCTGGTGCTGGTTGCCGCGCCTCCCGGCATCCAGGCCGTCCAGGAAAAGCACCCCGACGTGCACATCTATACGGCTTCCATCGACAGCCATCTGGATGAAAACGGATACATCGTTCCGGGTCTGGGCGATGCGGGCGACCGGATCTTCGGCACGCGCCAGAAGGTCGAGTAGGGCAGGGCCAACTGGCTGGAGCGGCCCGGCGGCCCGGCTTCACGTTTGCTCATACTTTCTAAAGTTTTGTGTGGCGCATCGCGTCCCGGCGGACTACGATGAAATTTCTCGATTGTTCCTGGATGGGTATGAATGGGTAAGATTGCAATGTTCGCGGCAAGCATGGCGCCGGGCAGCCGCCTGGCGGCAAGTGTGGGGGCCTTGCTCTTATCCATGGTTCTGGCGGCGCCCGCCACGGCGGGCATTTGCAGCGCGCCCTTCATGCATGACGGCGGCCAGGCGCAGCTGAGCGGTTCGGGGGCGTTGGCCATGGCGGCGAACCTGGCGTTTTCCAACGTCAGCAAGCAGGGCGCCGACAATTGCGAGGCCCGCGTCGTGGGCGATACGTCCATAGGCCTCATGGGCATGCCGCCCAGCACGTCCAAGCTGGATTATTGGCTGACCGTGCGCAACGGCAAGGCCAGCTTCGAGCGCCGCGAGGCCGACGGAAGCCGTTCTCCCGTCAATGGCAAGTTCGACCTGCGCATGCTCGGCCTGTTCGCCTATGGCACGCCGGTTTCCAGGCAGGGCCAGACTTTTCCCGCCCTGAAGTTCCAGATCAACGTCGACCGCAAGGCCGTGCAGGCCGACCCCATCGTCGTCAGAACCGGCGAGAAAACGGTCGGGGCCCGCAAGACCATACAGACGGCGTCCGGCAGCCAGGCCTGCTGGCCCATAAGCTATACGCGCGTCATCGAAGCCACCCGCGCTTCGTTCAACGGCCTGGTCCTGCCGATTCCCGCCATGACGTCGGCGGTCACCGACTGGTTCTGCCCCGCGCTGAACATGGTGATGAAGCAGGAAAGCGTGCAAAATGGAGTCAGCTCCACCGTGGAGGTAACGCGAATTCAGTAATGCCTTGATTTGCAGCAAAACTTTTTCATGTGAATCAGCTAGTATGAGCTTATCCGGCAACCGGGTAATTTACGGTCAACTTCCTTTAAAAGGGGATGCAAAATGGCAAAAATCGACACGCAAGCCAACGAAGATGAATTCATCGAAAACGTCAAGGAAAGCCTGGACGACGCCGAAAAGCTGCTGCGCGAAGCCGCCGATGCAACCGGCGAGAAGGCCAGCGAACTGCGCGAGCGCGCCATGAAGTCGCTGCGCCGCACGCGTGAGGCGTTGTACGACACGCAGGACGCCCTGATGGCGAAAGGCCGCCGCGCCGCCCGCGTCACCGACGACTACGTGCACGACAATCCCTGGCAGGCCATCGGGGTGGCAGGGTTGACGGGCCTGCTGGTGGGCATGCTCATCAGCCGCCGATAGCCGGGCCTTCCATGGCGCTCAGGCAATCGGTCGGCGATACCGCGGCCACGCTCCTGGCCGTGGTGCGCACGCGGCTCGAGCTGTTTTCCCTGGAGGCCTCCGAGCAAAAGGTCCGCCTCGTCAAGGTATTGGGCATGGCTTTTGCCGCGCTGCTGTTTCTTGCGCTGGCGCTGCTGGTGTTTTCCATTGCCGTGGCCTTGTACTTCTGGCCGACCGAGCAGCGCTACATTGCGCTGGGCGTGCTGGCCCTTTTGTATGCGGCGGCGGGCCTGGGCTTTTTCTGGGCCGTGCGGCGTGCCCTGTTGTTCGAACCCATGCCGTTCGCCGTGACGCTCAACGAGCTCAAGCGCGACATGAGCCTTATCGAGCGCCTGGGCGATTCGCTGCAAACCAGCGAGAACCGACCGCGCAAGGACGGCCTATGAAAAAGGCGCTGAACGGCGAAGAGCGCGCAGCCCGCATCGAGTTGCTGCGGGCCCGCGCCGCCATCGAAAGGCATAATCTGGCGCGCAGCGTCCACGAGCTGAAGGCATCGCTGGCGCCCAAAACCCTTTTCAGGGAGGCTTTGCCGGCTTTCGCCGGCAGCCGGCCTGTTGATTGGGCGCTAAGCGGCCTGAGCTTCGTGCGCCGCTATCCCTTTTTGCTGTCGGGGGTCTCGGCCATTCTTGGCGGCCGGCGTTCGCGCCTGCGCTGGGTCAAGGTGGCGGCGGGCCTGCTGGTGGGCTGGCAGCTTTCGCGCCATTTGAACCGGCCCGACGACAGTTCCGCGGGCTCTTAGGAACGCGGCCGGCAGAAAGCCGCCCGGGCGCTGCAACGCCGCTTGTTGCGCACAGCCGGGGGCGCTTATGGCCTGCCGGTGCCGGCCTGTTCAACTGCCGTCATAGTCCCAGCTCGCCCCACATGGTGTCGACCTTGGCTTTGACTTGTGGATCCATGTGTATGGGCGTGCCCCATTCGCGCTGGGTCTCGCCGGGCCATTTATTGGTGGCGTCCATGCCCATCTTGCCGCCCAGGCCCGACACGGGCGAGGCAAAATCCAGGTAGTCGATGGGCGTGTTTTCCACCAGCACGGTGTCGCGCACCGGGTCCATGCGGGTCGTCATGGCCCAGACCACCTCCTGCCAGTTGCGCGGGTCCACGTCATGGTCGACGACCACGATGAATTTGGTGTACATGAACTGGCGCAGAATGCTCCATAGCCCGAACATGACGCGCTTGGCATGGCCGGCGTATTGCTTGCGCATGGAAACGACCGCCATGCGGTAGCTGCAGCCCTCGGGGGGCAGGTAGAAATCCACGATCTCGGGTAGTTGCCGCTTGAGCAGGGGAACGAAGACCTCGTTCAGCGCCACCCCGAGGACGGCGGGCTCGTCGGGTGGCTTGCCGGTATAGGTGCTGTGGTACAGGGGGTTGCGGCGCATGGTGATGCGGTCGACCGTAAACACAGGAAACCAGTCTTGTTCGTTGTAATAGCCGGTATGGTCGCCGTAGGGCCCTTCCAGCGCCATTTCGTAGTCGCGGCTGGCGGGGCCCGGCGAACCTTCTGGAATGGCCGGCGCCTGCGCCCGCGGGTCGCCGTCCGGAAGAATATGGCCTTCGAGCACGATCTCGGCGCTGGCGGGCACAGACAGCGTGCTGCCCAGGGCCTTGGCGACCTGGGTGCGCGAACCGCGCAGCAGGCCGGCGAACTGGTATTCGGACAGGCTGTCGGGCACGGGGGTGACGGCGCCCAGAATGGTGGCGGGGTCGGCGCCCAGCGCGACGGCAATGGGAAACGGCTGCCCCGGGTTGGCCAGGGCGTAATCGCGGAAATCGAGCGCGCCGCCCCGGTGCGACAGCCAGCGCATGATGAGCTTGTTGCGCCCGATGAGCTGCTGGCGGTAAATGCCCAGGTTCTGGCGGCGGGCATTGGGCCCCCGCGTAATGACCAGGCCCCAGGTAAGCAGGGGGGCGACATCGCCCGGCCAGCAGTATTGCAAGGGCAGGGCGCCGAGGTCGACGTCGTCGCCCTCCAGGACGATTTCCTGGCAGGCCGGGCTTTTGATGGACTTCGGGCTCATGTCCCACAAGGCTGATTTCAGCATGGAAACCTTGGCGAAGGCATCGCGAAGCCCATGCGGCGCTTCGGGTTCCCGCAAGGTTGCCAGCAGTTCGCCGATATCGCGCAGGGCGCCGACGTCGTCGGCGCCCATGCCCATGGCGACGCGCCTGGGTGTGCCGAAGAGGTTGGTCAGAACCGGCATGGCAGCGGCGGCGCCGTTGTGGGTGGCTCCCTCGAACAGCAAGGCGGGGCCGCCGGCGCGCAGCACCCGGTCGCTGATCTCGGTCATTTCAAGGCGCGTCGATACGGGGGCGGCAAGGCGCTTTACCTCGCCCTGGCTTTCGAGCTGGGCGAGAAAGTCTCGCAGGTCACGGTATTTCAAGGAAAGCTCGCTTAGTGTGCGTTGGGTGGATCCGAATGCCCACACGGTGCCTGGGCTGGCCGAGCCGCGCATCAGAACCTGGCCCTTGTCAGGGAGACCGCGTTGATGAGGGTCGGCAGGCCCCAGCCGGGTTTTTCGTGTAAAAGGCTGTCTAAGGTTAACATCGACTATCGTTATTTTAATTGGGTATGCATTAATGGCCGACAGGAGTTCGGAAAATCTGATCAAGCGTTCCTTGCGCACCGCCCGGCACCAGTTGGGCGAGGTCGTGCATGTGGCGGCCGTTTACCTGGGCATCGCCGCGCTGGTCACGATTGTTCTGGGCGTTACCGTGCCGTCGCTGCGCGAACAGTCCAGGCAGATGCACGAGGCGCTTCTGGCCAGCCTGCGTCCTGTGTCGCTGCAGGACGATGACGCGCTGACCAGCTACGACCAGGATCTGGCGGGGGTTCCGCAGGAGCCGCTTTCGCCGGGGGGGGCCGCCGGGAACGAGACGGAGTCCGGGGCATCGGGGATGCAGGCCGCCGCCGCGGCGGGCGAGGGGGTCAAGGCAGCCGTGGGCGCAACCGCCTCGCCAAGCCGGCGCGGCCTGGCGCCGATTTTGCCGCGCGGCAACGAGGTCTTGCAGATTCCGGGCGTTACGCGAGCTCAGGCGCAGGCCCTGCGCAGCTATATCGCCCGCAAGTACAAAATCGCGCGCAGCGTGGCCGGCGTGCTGGTGAAAACCGCGTTTTCCGTAGGCAAGGAACTGAACCTCGATCCGCAGCTGCTGCTGGCCGTCATCGCCATCGAGTCGCGCTACAACCCTTATGCGGAAAGCCATGTGGGCGCCCAGGGGCTGATGCAGGTCATGGCCGACGTGCACAAGGACAAGTTCGCGCGTTATGGCAATGCGGCCGATGCGGCCATCAATCCCATCGTCAATATCCGCGTCGGCTCGCAGATCCTGGCCGATTGCATCAAGCGGCGCGGCTCGGTCCAGGCCGGCCTGGCCTGCTACGTGGGCGCTTCGGGGGCCGACGACAACGGCTACGGCAACAAAGTGCTGGCCGAGCGCCGGCGCATCGCCCTGGCGTCGGGCATTCCGCTGCGCTGATAGCTTTCGCCCGGCCGGCTTATGTGGCTTGCCGCGTGCGTGGAAGGGCGCGGATCGGGAGCCGGTGTCGCCGCCCGCGCTGGCCCGCCCCTAGGCCAGCTTCGCCAGAAAACCTTCCATCCGGCTTACGGCTTCCTGCAGCCGATCCAGGCCGGTGGCGTACGAGAAGCGCATGGTGTGGCGGGCATGGGCCGGTCCGAAGTCGCGCCCCGGCACCGCCGCCACGCTGGCTTCGTGCAGCAACTGATGGGAAAACGCGTCGCTGTCGCCGCTATAGCGGCTGATGTCGGCGTAGATGTAGAAAGCGCCGTCGGGCGCCACCGGCACATGCAGGCCCAGGCGCTCGAATTCCGGCAGCAGGTAGTCGCGCCGCTGCTTGAACGACAGGCGCCGGTTTTCGTAGATGCGCATGACGTCGGGTTCGAAGCAGGACACCGCCGCATGCTGGGCCAGGGTCGGGGCGCAGATGGCCAGGCTGGCGGCCAGTTTTTCGATGGCCGGGATCATGTCGGCCGGCGCGATCAGCCATCCCAGCCGCCATCCCGTCATGTGGAAGTACTTGGAAAAGCTGTTGATGATGACGATGTCGTCGTCGATGGTCAGCGCGCTGCGCGGGACGTCGCCGTAGTACAGGCCCAGGTAGATTTCATCCATGATGATGAAACCGCCGCGCTGCCGCACCTCGGCCACCAGTTCCTTCAGGTCTTCGTAGGCGATGGTGGTGCCGGTTGGGTTGCTGGGCGAGGCGATGAGCACGCCGCGGGTGGCCGGCCCCCAATGCTCGCGGATGTGCCGGGCGGAAAGCTGGAAGCGCTGTTCGGCCGAGCAGGGAATGAGGCGGGGAATGCCGCCCGCGCCCAGGATGAAGTTCTGGTTGGCGGGGTACGAGGGGTCCGGCATCAGGATCTCGTCGCCGGGGTTGATCAGGGCCATGGTGGCCAGCAGCAGGGCGCCTGATGCGCCGCTGGTGATGATGACCCGCTCCGGATCGACCTGGGCGGAAAAATGGTCTTTGTAGTAGAGTGCGATGGCTTCGCGCAACACGGCCAGACCGGCCGGCGAGGTATAGCCGCTGAGGCTGGCCTTTGCCGCGCGGGCCAGGGTCTCGACCACTTGCGGGGGCGCCGTGAAATCGGGTTCGCCGATTCCCAGGCTGATGACGTCGCGCCCCAGCGCGTTGAGCTGGTTGGCTTGTTTGAAGACTTCCACAGCGTAGAATGGCACCACATGATCGGTGCGTGAAGCAAGGCGGGACATAGGCAGGGTTGGCAATGTTGCAACGAAACATGCATTGTAGAGCCGTTGCGGCGCCGCTTCCGTGTTTTGTTGCCGGCAGGGCATGCACTGTGGCGTATTGGCATAGCCTTTGCCGCGCGCCGGTATCGTTGGTCTTAATGGATGGTGGTCATGCAGTTTTCCTCTCGCCGCGCGTTCCTCATGGGGCGCCGCACGTCGAAAAGCCCGTGGGCGGCCTTCTGCCAGGGCCTGCAGCGCCGGGTGGCGGGCAGTTTCCTCGATTACGGCCTGTCCGACGGAGTCGGCAGCGCCCGGCTTACCCCGTTGAATGCCGCCGACCTGCACCATGCGCGCGCGCTGTGCGCCGAACATGGCGTGGTGCTGGCGCTGGACGGCGTCAACCAGGCCGCCAGCCAGTCGCATCAATCCGTGCTGTGGGTAGAGCTGGGAAGCCATCTGACGCAATGCCAGCGTCTGCCCAACGATGCCTCGAAGTGGTTCGTGCAGCCGGGCTGCCTGCTTGGAGACCTGGAAGCGGCCGGGCTCAAGGAGTTTGCCGGACTGCCCGGCTATCTGACGGTGGCGGCGTGGTTGGCCGACCGCTCGTTGCAGGCCTGGGAATCGGGCGCCACGCATCGGTCGGGCGTTGCGCATGCCTGCGTCCTGCTGGCCGACGGCACCCAGGCCACGCTGGGGCCCTTCGGCGAGCACAATCGCCAGCCGCTGGACGGCCTGGCGCTGCAAACACTGGTTTCCGGGCTTTTCACGCTGACGGGCTCCACCGAGGCCCAGGCCTGCCGCCAGGAGCCGCATTGGTCGGCGCGCTACCGCCTGGATGCGCTGATGCCGCAACCGGGCCATACCGTCAATCTCTCGCACCTGCTGCTGGGCCATGGCGGCGACCTGGGCTGGCTGGAATGGGTCGTGCTGGACGAAGCGGCGCTGTCCGAGGCGGCCGCTCCGGATCCCATGGGTTTTTCGCTGGGCCGCCAGGCGCCTCACGACGTGTTGTGGGCGCAGGCCATCGAGCTGGACGTCCGGGTCAAGGCGCTGTTCGATCCGAGCGACGTTTTCCCGCACCCCGGGCAGGATCTTTGATTCTTGCCGTATTCCCATGACCGGAAGGACACGACGAGATAGAATGACTACCTATTTCACTTTCTTACTGTAGAAGTCACCATGGACGAGAATCTTCGCAAAGCCGCGCTCGAGTATCACGAGTCGGGGCGCCCCGGAAAAATTGCGGTCACGCCAACCAAGCAGCTTTCCAATCAACGGGATCTGGCGCTGGCCTATTCGCCGGGGGTGGCCGCGGCGTGCGAAGAAATCGTCAGCGATCCGCAAAATGCATTCCGCTTCACCGGCCGGGGCAACCTGGTCGGCGTCATCACCAACGGCACGGCGGTGCTGGGCCTGGGCAATATCGGCCCGCTGGCTTCCAAGCCTGTCATGGAGGGCAAGGCCGTCCTGTTCAAGAAGTTCTCCGGGCTGGACGTTTTCGACATCGAAATCAACGAGACCGATCCCGACAAGCTGGTTGACATCATCGCCGGCCTCGAGCCGACCTTTGGCGGCATCAACCTGGAAGATATCAAGGCGCCTGAATGCTTCACGGTTGAACGCAAGCTGCGCGAACGCCTGAAGATTCCCGTCTTTCACGATGACCAGCACGGCACGGCCATTTGCGTGGCATCGGCTTTCCTCAGCGGGCTGAAGGTGGCCGGCAAGGACATCAAGTCCGTCAAGCTGGCGGTATCGGGGGCGGGCGCGGCCGCGCTGGCCTGTCTGGACCTGCTGGTCGACCTGGGCCTGCCCATCGAGCACATCTGGGTGTCCGACATCGAGGGTGTGGTCTACAAGGGCCGCACCGTGCTCATGGACCCCGAAAAATCGCGTTTCGCGCAAGACACGCCGGCCCGCAAGCTGGCCGAAATCGTCGATGGCGCCGATGTCTTCCTGGGCCTGTCGGCCGGCGGCGTGCTGAAGCCCGAAATGGTTGCAACCATGGCCGCCCGGCCGGTCATCCTGGCCCTGGCCAATCCGTCGCCCGAGATCCTGCCCGAAGACGCCCACGCGGTGCGCGACGACATCATCATGGCGACGGGGCGTTCCGACTACCCCAACCAGGTCAACAACGTCCTGTGCTTCCCGTACATTTTCCGCGGCGCGCTCGACGTCGGCGCCACCACCATCACCCGTGGCATGGAAAAGGCGGCCGTCAATGCCATCTCGCAATTGGCCCAGGAAGAGCAGAACGACGTGGTTGCCGCCGCCTACGGCACCTACGGCGTGTCGTTCGGGCCTGAATACCTCATTCCCAAGCCCTTCGATCCGCGCCTCATCGTGCGCATTGCGCCCGCCGTGGCGCGCGCGGCCATGGACGACGGCGTGGCCACCCGCCCGCTCAAGGATTTCGGCGCCTACGCCGAAGAACTGCAGCAGTTCATGTACCGCTCGGGTTCGTTCATGAAGCCCCTGTTCTCCACCGCCAAGTCCATGGTTCGCGAGGGCGGCAAGTCGCGCATCGTGTTCAGCGAAGGCGAGGACGAGCGCGTCCTGCGGGCGGTGCAGATCGTCGTCGACGAAAAACTCGCCCGGCCCATCCTCATCGGCCGGCCTTCGGTGCTGGCCGATCGCATCAAGAAGTTCGGCCTGCGCATCCGCCTCGACGAGGACGTGGACGTCACCAATCCCGACTACGACGAGCGTTTCCATCAGTACTGGACCACGTACTGGGAAATCATGTGCCGCCGGGGCATCAGCAAGGAAATGGCGCGCGTCGAAATGCGCCGGCGCCTTACGCTGATCGGCGCCATGATGGTGCATCTGGGCGATGCCGACGGCATGATATGCGGCACCGTCGGCGCCTATCAGGATCATCTGCGCTTTGTCGACCAGGTGCTGGGCAAGGCCCCGGGCGTCAAGACATACGGCGCCATGAACATCCTGCTGCTGGCCGAGCGCACCATCGCCCTGGCCGATACCCACGTCAACGACAATCCCTCCGCCGAGGAAATCGCCGAAATCACCATCCAGGCGGCCGCTGAAATGCGCCGTCTGAATATCGAACCCAAGATCGCCTTGCTGTCGCGCTCCAATTTCGGCACCGACAGTTCGTCGTCGGGCCCCAAGATGCGCGAGGCGCTGCGTCTCATCCGCGCCCAGGCTCCCGAGCTCGAGGTCGACGGCGAGATGCACGGCGATTGCGCGCTCGACGAAGCCCTGCGCGAACGCATCCTGCCCTCCACCACGCTCAAGGGCGCGGCCAACCTGCTCATCTGCCCCAACGTGGACGCCGGCAATATCGCCTACAACCTGCTCAAGACGGGGGCGGGCGGCAATGTGGCGGTCGGCCCCTTCCTGCTTGGCCTGAATGCGCCCGTGCATATCCTGACTTCAAGCTCCACCGTACGGCGCATCGTGAACATGGCCGCGCTGACCGTGCTTGACGCCAATATGCCGCGCAACAACTCCTAGGGCCTATGGACGCCCGGAAGCCGTCGATAGGCCTGATCCTTACAGGAGGCGGAGCGCGGGCCGCCTATCAGGTCGGCGTGCTGTCGGGGGTGCTGGATATCCTCGACCCGCAGCACAGCCATGGCTTTCCCAATCCATTCCCCATTATCTGCGGCACCTCTGCCGGCGCCATCAACGCGGCGGCGCTGGCCTGCCGTGCCAATGCTCCGCACGAGGCCGCCGAGCGGCTGCGTTATCTATGGGAAAACATCCACACCGACATGGTGTACCGGGCCGATCCCGCCTCGTTGTTCCGGAACGGCCTGCAGTGGCTGAGCATGCTGGCGCTGGGCTGGGCGCTGCCCACGCGCCGGGGCCAGCAGCCGCATTCCCTGCTCGACAACCAGCCTCTGAGCGAGCTATTGAGCAAGTCGCTGGATTTCGGCCGGCTGGGCCAGAACCTGGAGCGCGGCTGCCTGGAGGCGCTGGCTATCACCGCAGCGGCCTACATCAGCGGCGAGCATCTTATCTTCTACCAGTCCAATACGCCGCTGCTGCCCTGGACGCGCTCGCTCCGGCGCGCGATTCCCAGCCGCATCGGCGTCGACCACCTGCTGGCGTCCAGCGCCATTCCCTTCGTCTTTCCGGCGCAGGCCCTTCTGGTGCAAGGGGCCTGCGAGTGGTGCGGCGACGGATCCATGCGGCAATTGGCGCCGCTCAGCCCGGCCATCCACCTGGGGGCCACCAAGGTGTTCGTCATCGGCACCGGGCATCGGGACGATACGCATGCCGAGTCGCGCCGGCTGGATTCTCCTTATCCCAGCCTGGCGCAAATCAGCGGCAACGCTTTATCGAACATTTTCCTGGATGGGCTGTCTATGGATGTAGAGCGGCTCGAACGCATCAACGAGCTTTTATATTTGCTGCCTTCGGATACCATGCAGTCCCAGTCGCTACGGCCGATCACCACGTTCGCCATCACGCCCAGCCGCTCGCTGGACGAACTGGCTCTCGAGCATCTGGACGAAATGCCCCGGGCGGCCCGTACACTTTTTCGCGTTCTCGGTGTATCGTCGGGTTCGGGCACTGAAACAGGAGGGGCGCTGGTATCGTATTTATTGTTTGAAGCCAGTTACACACAGGCATTGATTCAGTTGGGAAGAACCGACAGCATGAAACGTACGGAAGAAGTCAAAGCGTTTTTCAAGGAGACGCAATAATGACCCAGGCACAGGCGTTGCAAAAAAAAATGCAGAAAGGCGGTTTACTGGATGCTTCCCGGACTCACAAGGACGAGGCCTTTGAGCATGCTCAGGAATTGGGCATGACGGCTTTCAGCGTCGAGTGCGATCGCGCGCGCAGCCGCTCGGCGGTTCTCCGGGCCATCGTCAAGGCCATCGACTACCCCGAGTTCTTCGGCAGCGATCTCGACGCTTTGTACGACTGCCTTTGCGACACCGTGCTCGACCAGAAAGGCGGGTTGTTCCTGTGGTTTCATAACCTGCACTCCGGCGATCCCGCCCTGGCCGACGATGCGCAGGCCATCGTCAGCGTTTGCGAGGACGTGGCCGAATTCGCCAGGAACAATGGGCGCTGCTTTGCCTTTGCCGTCGAGCACGCCGGCAAGCATCCCGACCCCGAACCCGGAGTGGCGCCAACGCCATACTCGGGCGGCGAAGCCGAATAGGCAGTAGTCGAAATAGGGCGGCCTGGCTGGTCAGATCCAGCGTTTCAGGGCGGATACGGCCGAAATCAGCGCCAGCCCGGCGGTCTCCGTGCGTAGAACACGGTTGCCGAACCGAACCGGCAGGATCGGCTGGCGGGCGGCCTCGGCCTGTTCCTCGTCGGACCAGCCGCCTTCGGGCCCCACCAGCAGGGCGATGGGGCCTTGGCTTGCCGATAGCGCGGCTTCCAGGGTTTGCGGCGCCTCGGGCTGGCACAGCAAGGTCAGCTGTTCCGCGTGGTTGGCCTGGGCCAGATACTCCCGCAGCGAAACCGGCGCGTCGACGGCCATGATGCGGTTGCGGCCGCACTGTTCGCTGGCCGATTGCGCAATGCGCCGCCAATGGAGCAGGCGCTTGGCCAGGCGCTCGGCGTTCAACTGCAGCACGCTGCGCTGGGCGGCGATAGGGCTTATCCGGACGGCGCCCAGTTCCACGGCTTTTTCCACGACCCAGTCCATTTTGTCGCCCGAAGGCAGGCCTTGCACCAGGCGGATTTCGCCCGGCAGTTCCGCTTCGACGGCCTGGTGGGCACCGGTCCGGGCATAGCCTTTTTTGCCTTCGGCGATCAATTGAGCCGGGTACTGGCCGCCCAGGCCGTCGAACAGCACGATGGCCGAGCCGGGCTTCAGGCGCAGCACGCGCAAGGCGTGATGGGCGAGTTCCTGCGGCAATTCGATGAGCTGGTCGGCATGCAATGGAACAGGGCAGAAGAAGCGAGGTGCGGCCATATGCGGGTCTGGATGTCAGGGTGGAAGTAGTGTAAGGGTTTTGGCCCGTTTTGCAGAGGCTTGCCCTGGTGACAGGGGAATGTCAGCTCAGGTGGTAAAATCTAGGGCTTTGCAATCCTTATTGTCGGGGTTTACGCCGGCGGCGTGCTTTCAGCCCCCTTTGTGAGTTTTCAATGAGCCTATCGCCCGTCCAAGATTCATCCTTGGCCAATGCCATCCGCGCACTTGCCATGGATGCGGTTCAACAAGCCAATTCGGGGCATCCCGGAGCCCCCATGGGCATGGCCGATATTGCCGAAGCGCTGTGGACGCGTCATTTGCGGCACAATCCCGCCGATCCTGCCTGGGCCAACCGCGACCGCTTCGTCTTGTCGAACGGCCATGGGTCGATGCTGCTGTATGCCTTGCTGCATCTTAGCGGCTACGATTTGCCTATCGAGGAACTCAAGAATTTTCGGCAGTTGCATTCGCGCACACCGGGCCACCCCGAGGTCGGCATCACCCCGGGCGTCGAAACCACCACCGGCCCGCTGGGCCAGGGCCTGGCCAATGCCGTCGGCATGGCGCTGGCCGAGGCCCTGCTGGCACGCGAGTTCAATCGCGAAGGCCACGGCATTGTCGACCACTTCACCTACGCCTTCGTGGGCGATGGTTGCCTGATGGAAGGCATTTCGCACGAGGCCTGCTCTTTGGCCGGCACGCTCAAGCTTTCCAAGCTTATTGTTTTCTACGACGACAACGGCATTTCCATCGACGGCGAGGTCAAGAACTGGTTCGCCGACGACACCCCCGCGCGCTTCGAGGCCTATGGCTGGAACGTGGTGCGCAACGTCGACGGCCATAATGTGGCGGCAGTGGATCAGGCCATCCAGCAGGCCAGGGATGCCGCCGCCGGGCACAAGGGCCCCACGCTCATCTGCTGCCGCACCGTCATCGGCAAGGGCGCGCCTCATGCCGCCGGCACCGAAAAAGTGCACGGCTCGCCCCTGGGCGCCGACGAAATCGCCGCCACGCGCGCCGCGCTGGGCTGGACCAGCGCGCCGTTCGAAATTCCCCAACACATCTACCAGCGCTGGGACGCCCGCATCAAGGGCAAGCTGTGGCAGGCCGAGTGGCAGGAAAGCTTCAAATCCTATGCCCAGGCGTACCCCGAACAGGCCGCCGAATTCACACGCCGCATGCAGGGCGAACTGCCGGCCGATTTCACCAAGAGCGCAGCCGCCTTCATTGCCGCCACGGCCGGCAAGGCCGAAACCGTGGCAAGCCGCAAGGCCTCGCAATTCGCCATTACCGCTTTTGCCGAGCTGCTGCCCGAGCTCCTGGGCGGTTCGGCCGACCTTACCGGCTCCAACTTCACCGACTGGAAGGGCGTGGCGCCTTTGCGGGCCGGCGACGGCGGCGTGCAGTTCGGGCGCCACATCAATTACGGCGTGCGTGAATTCGGCATGGCGGCCATCATGAACGGCATCGCGCTGCATGGCGGCTACCTGCCTTTCGGCGGCACCTTCCTGACTTTTTCCGACTACTCGCGCAACGCCATCCGCATGGCGGCGCTCATGAAGCAGCGCGTCGTCCACGTGTTCACGCACGACTCCATCGGGCTTGGCGAGGACGGCCCCACGCACCAGTCCATCGAGCACGCGGCCAGCCTGCGCCTCATTCCCAACCTGCACGTCTGGCGTCCCTGCGACACCACCGAAACCGCGGTGGCCTGGCAGCAGGCGGTGCAGCGCCCGGCCAGCCTGGGCATGCAGGTGCATGACGGCGGGCCAAGCGCCTTGCTGCTGTCGCGCCAGAACCTGCCCTTTGTCGCCCGCGACGAAACCGCCATCGCGGCGATCGCCCGCGGCGGCTATGTGCTGCGCGACGCCGCGAACGCCAAGGCCGTCATCATCGCCACCGGCTCCGAAGTCAGCCTGGCCCTGGCGGCCCAGGAACAACTTGCCGGGCGCGGCATTGCCGTGCGCGTGGTTTCCATGCCGTGCACCAACATCTTCGACGCCCAGGACGCGCAATGGCGCGAATCGGTGCTGCCCAAGGGCCTGCCGCGTGTCGCGGTCGAAGCCGGCGCAACAGGGGGCTGGTACAAGTATGTCGGCCTGGATGGCGCGGTGGTGGGCATCGACACTTACGGCGAGTCCGCCCCGGCCGGCGTCCTATTCAAGCATTTCGGACTGACCGCCGAGCGTGTGGCGCAAGCCGTCGAACAGATTTTGTAAAACAGGAGAGTAATCATGGCAATTCGCGTAGCAATCAACGGCTATGGCCGTATCGGACGCAACGTCCTGCGCGCTCACTACGAAGATGGCAAGAAGCACGATATTGAAATCGTGGCCATCAACGACCTGGGCGACCCCAAGACCAATGTCCATCTCACCCGCTACGATACGGCGCACGGCAAGTTCCCGGGCACGGTCGAGGTCGATGGCGACTACATGGTGGTCAACGGCGACCGCATTCGCGTCCTCGCCAATCGCAACCCGGCCGAATTGCCGTGGGGCGAGCTGGGCGTCGACGTCGTGCTCGAGTGCACGGGCTTCTTCACCAGCAAGGAAAAGGCCGGCGCGCACCTGAAGGGCGGCGCCAAGAAGGTCATTATCTCGGCCCCTGGCGGCAAGGACGTCGACGCCACGGTTGTGTACGGCGTCAACCACAATGTGCTCAAGGCCAGCGACACCGTCATCTCCAATGCTTCGTGCACGACCAACTGCCTGGCCCCGCTGGTTCAGCCCCTGCATGAAAAACTGGGCCTGCTCAATGGCTTGATGACCACCATCCACGCCTACACCAACGACCAGGTGCTTACCGACGTGTATCACTCCGACCTGCGCCGCGCGCGGTCGGCCACGCAAAACATGATCCCCACCAAGACCGGCGCAGCCTCGGCCGTCGGCCTGGTGCTGCCCGAGCTCAACGGCAAGCTCGACGGCTATGCCATGCGCGTGCCTACCATCAACGTTTCCATCGTCGACCTGACCTTCGTGGCAAGCCGCGAAACCTCGGTGGAAGAAGTCAACGGCATTCTCAAGCAAGCCGCCAGCGCGGGCGCCCTGAAAGGCATCCTCGACTACAGCGAAGAGCCTCTGGTGTCGTCCGACTACAACCACACCACGGTGTCCAGCACCGTGGACGCCGGCCTTACCAAGGTGTCGGGCAATCTGGTCAAGGTATGCTCGTGGTACGACAACGAGTGGGGCTTCTCCAATCGCATGCTGGATACCACCGTGGCGCTGATGTCCGCCAAGTAATTCCAGTCTTGTACAAGCCAAGGGCGGGGTATCCCGCCCTTGCTTCATTCCGCCATCTTTGCCATTGCGCTGCTATCTTCCCATTATGTCCACAGTCAAAACCCTTACCGCCCTGGCCAAGGCCGATGCCTTGGCCGGCAAACGCGTTTTCATCCGCTCCGACCTGAACGTTCCGTTCGACGATACCGGCCGGATCTCCGAAGACACGCGCATTCGCGCATCGGTGCCGGCCATACGCATGGCGCTGGACGCCGGCGCCGCCGTAATGGTCACTTCCCATCTGGGCCGTCCCACCGAGGGCACGGTGGCCGACGCCGATACCTTGGCGCCGGTGGCCGCCCGGCTTTCGCAATTGCTGGGCCAGCCCGTGCCGGTGGTCAAGAACTGGGTCGATGGAGGTTTTTCCGTCGAACCCGGACAGGTCGTGCTGCTGGAAAACTGCCGCTGCAACGTGGGCGAGAAAAAAGACGACGATGCGCTGTCGCGCAAGATGGCCGCGCTGTGTGATGTGTATGTGAACGACGCGTTCGGCACGGCGCATCGCGCCGAGGCCACCACGCACGGCATCGCCCGCTATGCGCCGGTGGCATGCGCGGGCCCCTTGCTGGAGGCCGAGCTCGATGCCCTGGGCCGCGCCCTGGAAGAACCCAAGCGTCCCATGGTGGCCATCGTGGCCGGCTCCAAGGTGTCGACCAAGCTGTCCATCTTGCGCGCGCTGGCCGACAAGGTCGACCAGCTCGTGGTGGGCGGCGGCATTGCCAACACCTTCATGCTGGCCAAGGGCCTGGGCATCGGCAAGTCGCTGGCCGAGCCCGACCAGGTCGATCAGGCCGCGGCCGTCATCGACGTCATGCAACAGCGCGGGGCCGGCGTGCCGATTCCCGTCGATGTCGTGTGCGCCAAGTCGTTCGGCGCCGATGCTCCGGCCACCATCAAGCCCGCGTCGGACGTGGCCGGCGACGACATGATTCTGGACATCGGCCCGCAGACCGCCGCGCAACTGGCCGGCATCCTGGAAAAAGCCGGCACCATAGTCTGGAATGGTCCGGTCGGCGTGTTCGAATTCGACGCCTTCGCCAACGGCACCAAGGTCATCGCCCAGGCTATCGCCAAATCGCCGGCGTTTTCCATTGCGGGGGGCGGCGACACCCTGGCGGCCATCGCCAAATACAATGTCGCCGACAAGGTCGGCTATATCTCGACCGGCGGCGGCGCCTTCCTGGAGTTCCTCGAGGGCAAGACCCTGCCCGCCGTCGAAATCCTGCAGCAGCGCGCCGAGGGCTAGGCCGGCTGGCGTGTATAGGCCTCATCCTTTCGGAATGAAGATCATGCGAGGGCGCCTCTTCGAAGCCTGCGGTTTTGGAAATAGGGGCGGAAAAGCTCCAGCGTGAAGCTGGAGCTTTCCGAAAGCAAAGTGCGTGCTTTGGGTTTTAGGAATTAACAATCATGACTGAATCGTCCCGTTTGCTTCGTCGTCATCCCGACGATTTGCTGGTCGGCCTGGTGTCGGTTTCCGACCGGGCTTCCAGCGGCGTTTACGAAGACCAGGGCATCCCGGCCCTGCAGGAGTGGCTGAACGGGGCCTTGGTTAACGCGCCGCAATTCGCCACGCGGCTCATCCCCGACGAGGCGCAAGCCATTTCGGCGGCCCTGGCCGAGCTGGTCGACGAAGTCGGCTGCGACCTGGTGCTGACCACCGGAGGCACGGGGCCGGCGCGGCGCGACGTGACACCCGAGGCCACGCTGGCGGTTGCCACCAAGGAAATGCCGGGGTTCGGCGAGCAGATGCGCCAGATCAGCCTGAAGTTCGTGCCCACGGCTATTTTGTCGAGGCAGGTGGCGGTCATCCGCGAAACCCCGGACCACGCCGCGCTCATCATCAATTTGCCCGGCCAGCCCAAAGCCATACGCGAAACCCTGGAAGGCCTGAAGGACGCCGAAGGCAAGCCGCTGGTGCCGGGGGTTTTCGCCGCCGTACCGTATTGCATCGACCTTATCGGCGGCCCATACATTGAAACCCGCGACGAAATCGTCAAGGCCTTCCGGCCCAAGTCGGCCATTCGCAGCGCCAGCTAGCCTGAACGTTTTGTATCAGGAATTCATCGTACGTTCAGGTAAAATGTTAGCTATAACCAATTAGCTACTCCTTATTAATCATTGCTTCCTGGAGGCCCACTCATGGCCCTTGTTTCTATGCGCCAGTTGCTCGACCATGCAGCTGAAAATGGCTATGGCATTCCCGCGTTCAACGTCAACAACCTCGAGCAGGTGCAGGCCATCATGGAAGCTGCGGCCGAGACCGACAGCCCGGTCATCATGCAGGCGTCGGCCGGCGCGCGCAAATACGCGGGCGAGGGCTTTCTTAAGCTGCTCATCCAGGCCGCCGTCGATACCTATCCGCACCTGCCGGTCGTCATGCACCAGGATCACGGTCAGTCGCCCGCCATCTGCCAGGGCGCCATCGACCTGGGCTTCAGCAGTGTGATGATGGACGGCTCGCTAAAGGAAGACGGCAAGACCATCGCCGAGTACGAATACAACCTCGACGTCACCCGCAAGGTCGTCGGCATGGCCCATAAGCTGGGCGTGACCGTCGAAGGCGAGCTGGGCTGCCTGGGGTCGCTCGAAACCATGCAGGGCGACAAGGAAGACGGCCACGGCGCCGACGGCAAGCTCACCATGGACCAGCTGCTTACCGATCCTGAACAGGCCGCCGATTTCGTGCGCCAGACCCAGCTCGACGCCCTGGCCATCGCCATCGGCACCAGCCATGGCGCCTACAAGTTCTCGCGCAAGCCCACCGGCGACATCCTTTCGATTTCCCGCATCAAGGAAATCCACCAGCGCCTGCCCAACACCCATCTGGTCATGCATGGCAGCTCCAGCGTGCCTCAGGAGCTGCTGGCCGAGATCCGCCAGTTCGGCGGCGACATGAAGGAAACCTACGGCGTGCCCGTCGAGGAAATCCAGGAAGCCATCAAGTTCGGCGTGCGCAAAGTCAATATCGACACCGACATCCGCCTGGCCATGACCGGGGCCATCCGCCGCTTCATGGCCGAAAACCCGTCCAAGTTCGACCCGCGCGAATACCTCAAGCCGGCCCGCCTGGCGGCCAAGGAAGTCTGCAAGCAGCGCTACGAACAGTTCGGCACAGCCGGCAATGCCAGCAAGATCAAGCCGGTGCCGCTTGGCGACATGGCTCAAAAATACGCGGCGGGCGAACTCAAGCAGGTGGTGCAATAAATGCCTGCTGCCCTGCATGAATCAGGCATCAAGTCCCTGCCCTTGCTGGGGCGCGGCAAGGTGCGCGATATGTATGCCGTCGGCGACGACAAGCTGCTTATCGTAGCGTCCGACCGTATTTCCGCGTTCGACGTCATTCTGGACGACCCCATTCCGGGCAAAGGCCAGGTACTGACCGAGCTTACCGAGTTCTGGCTTGAAAAACTGGCCCATGTCGTGCCCAATCATTCCACAGGCATCGACCCGTGCGACGTTGTCGCCGCCGACGAGCGCGATCAGGTCAAGGGGCGCGCCATGGTGGTCAAGCGCCTGAAGCCCGTATTGGTAGAGGCCGTGGCGCGCGGCTATCTCATCGGCTCGGGCTGGAAAGACTACCAGGCCAGCGGCGCGGTGTGCGGCGTAGCCTTGCCGGCCGGCTTGCGCCAGGCCAGCCGCCTGCCCGAACCCATCTTCACGCCGGCCGCCAAGGCCGAGTTCGGCTCGCACGACGAGAACGTGGACTTTGCCCACGTGGTGCGCGAAGTCGGCCAGGAAATGGCCGAACGCATACGCGCCATCACCTTGCAGCTTTACATCGAAGCTTCGGAGTTTGCCGCGACCAAGGGCATCATCATCGCCGATACCAAGTTCGAGTTCGGGCTCGACGAGCAAGGCCAGTTGCACCTCATGGACGAAGTCCTGACCCCGGACTCCTCGCGTTTCTGGCCCGCTTCCGAGTATGCCGAGGGCATCAGCCCGCCGTCGTTCGACAAGCAGTTCGTGCGCGACTGGCTGGAAACCCAGGTCTGGGACAAAACCCCGCCGGCGCCGCGCTTGCCCGCCAGCGTCCTGGAAAAAACCGCGGCCAAGTATCGTGAAGCCGTGACCCGCCTGACAAGCTGACGGAGGCCGCATGACATCCATCGACACGCAAGACGGCGCGACGCCCGTGGTAGGCATTATCATGGGCTCGTCCAGCGACTGGGACATCATGAAGAACGCCGCCGCCATGCTCGAAGAGTTCGAGGTGCCGCACGAACTGCGTGTCATCTCGGCGCATCGCATGCCGCACGACATGGCCGATTACGGCGCTGCGGCGGCAGGCCGCGGCTTGCGGGCGATTATCGCCGGCGCGGGCGGCGCGGCGCACTTGCCGGGCATGATGGCTGCGCTGACGCCGGTTCCCGTGTACGGGGTTCCGGTTCCTTCCAAATACCTGCGTGGCGAGGATTCGCTGCTGTCCATCGTGCAGATGCCCAAGGGCGTGCCGGTGGCCACGTTCGCCATCGGCGAAGCCGGCGCGGCCAATGCCGCGCTGCACGCCATTGCCTGCCTGGCCACGACCGACGCGGCGCTGCGCGCTAAACTGGAAGCATTTCGCGCCCGCCAGACCGAGGCCGCGCGCGGCATGGTGATTCCGCCGCACGTTAATATTTAGTTCAGGCCTGCGCGGCCTGCCGCCGTCCAGGCTGCGCGTCGCGCAGCCGGCGGCCATTACCATTGATTATTCCGGATTACCTATGAACCAACCCGCAAGCTCGTATTCGATTGCGCCAGGAGACTGGCTGGGCATCGTGGGGGGCGGGCAATTGGGGCGTATGTTCTGCCATGCGGCGCAAAGCCTGGGCTACAAGGTGGCGGTGCTCGAGCCGGCTGCGCCGTGTCCGGCCGGGGTCGCCGCCGACCTGCACATTCGGGCCGATTATGACGACGTGCAGGCGCTGGATCGTCTTTCCGCCCTTTGCCGCGCGGTAACCACCGAGTTCGAGAACGTGCCGGCGCAAAGCCTGGAACGCCTGGCGCAAAACAGCCGGGTGTGTCCGGCGGCCGATGCGGTGGCCATCGTGCAGGACCGCATCCGTGAAAAAGCCTTCATCCACAGCATGGGCGTCCCGGTGGCGCCACATGCCCCCATACTTGCCGCGGACGATCTCGCGGCGGCCCCCGAGACGCTGTTCCCGGGCATACTCAAGGCGGCGCGCCTGGGCTACGATGGCAAGGGGCAGGTCCGGGTCGGCACGCGCGAGGAAGCCCTGCAGGCTTTTGCCGGCTTCAAGGGCGCGGCCTGCGTGCTCGAAGCGCTGATGCCCCTGGATTTCGAGATTTCCATCGTCATGGCGCGCGGCCTGGATGGCAAGACGGTGGTCTATGCGCCCGCCACCAACGAGCATCGCGACGGCATCCTGGCGGTGTCGGCGGTGCCGGCCCAGGTGGCCGCCGAACACCAGCCGTTGTACGAGCAGGCCACGAACGCGGCGCTGCGCATCGCCGAAGGCCTGGATTATTGCGGCGTGCTGTGCGTGGAGTTTTTCGTGCTGCGCGACGGCCGCCTGCTCGCCAACGAAATCGCGCCCCGGCCGCACAATAGCGGCCATTACACCATGAACGCGTGCGTCAGCAGCCAGTTCGAACAGCAAGCCCGCGCCATGGCGGGCCTGCCGCTGGGCGCCACCGATAATCTATGCGCCTGCGTCATGCTCAACGTCCTGGGCGATGTCTGGTTCGACGCGGCGGACGCGCTGTGCGAACCGGATTGGCCGGCGGTGTTGGCCGAGCCCGCCGCCAAATTGCATTTGTATGGCAAGGTCGAGGCGCGCCGCGGCCGCAAGATGGGCCATGTGAACGTGCTGGGCGCGTCGCTGGACGAGGCGCGGGAGGCTGCTGCGCGGGTTGCCGCCACCCTGGGCATCCGGTTCTGACCATGGCGGATTTCCACGATACACCCTCCGGGCATGAACTGCGGCGGGCGGCCGAGCAGTTGCTGGCGGGCGGTCTGGTGGCGTTTCCCACCGAAACGGTCTACGGGCTTGGCGGCGATGCCGAGAATCCCGAGGCTATTGCCCGCATTTACGCCGCCAAGGGCCGGCCCGCCAATCATCCCGTCATCGTTCATCTGGCCCCGCAGAGCAGCGTGGATTACTGGGCACGCTCGGTTCCCCCGCAGGCCCGAGCCTTGATCGAGGCTTTCTGGCCCGGCCCGCTCACGCTGATTCTGCCACGCGCTTCGCGTATCCCCGATGCCGTCAGCGGAGGGCAGGACAGCATAGGGCTGCGCTGCCCGTCGCATTCGGTCGCCCAGGCCTTGCTGCAAGAGTTCTCGCGCCGCAAGCCGGGCGGGCAGGGGGGGGTTGCCGCGCCCTCGGCCAACAAGTTCGGCCAGGTTTCCCCCACCCGCGCCGAGCACGTGCGCGCGGAGTTTCCCGAGCTTTTCCCCGAGCGCCTGATGGTGCTGGAAGGCGGGCAATCCGAGGTCGGCATCGAATCGACGATTCTGGATCTATCGCGCATCGAGCAGGGAATCGGCCCGGTGCTGCTGCGGCCCGGCCATGTTTCGGCGGCGCAGCTGGCCGAAGTACTGGGCGCTGAAATCGCCAGCCCCGACGCCGCGGCGCCTCGCGTATCGGGTTCGTTGAAGGCCCACTATGCGCCGCGCACGCCGCTTCTGCTATTGCCGCGCCAACGCCTGCTCGATGAAGCGGAGCGGGGCGCGGGGCAGGGCGAACGCATTGCCGCCGTGGTGTTCGACACTCAGGATTTGCCGGCCTGGCCCGGTGTGGACTGGCTTGCGGCCTCGTCCAGCCCCGATGTCTACGCCAGCGCGCTGTACGCGTTGCTGCGCGACCTGGATGGCGGGGGCTATGCCCGCATTCTGGTCGAGCAGCCCCCCGCGGATGCGGCCTGGCTGGCGGTGAACGACCGTATCGGCCGCGCCGCCGCCGCCTTTCTTTGAGCTTTGGCCTGGGCTAGACACCCAAGTAGCGGGTCAGCAGATCGGTTTGCTGCGACAGCGACGCGCTGTCTTTTTCTTCGACGACATTGCCTTTTTCCAGGACGACGCAGCGGTCGGTGTGCGCCAGCACCTTGCGGTAGTTGCGGTCGACGATTAGCGTGGAGACGCCTGTTTCGCGGATGGTGCCGATGATGCGCCAGATCTCGGCGATGATCAGCGGCGCCAGGCCCTCGGTGGCTTCATCGAGAATGAGCACGTCGGGGTTGGTCATGAGGGCGCGGCCGATGGCCAGCATTTGCTGTTCGCCGCCCGATAGCTGCTGCCCGCCGTGGGCCAGCCTTTCGGTCAGGCGCGGAAAGGTTTGCAGCACGCGCTCGTAGGTCCAGTCGTTGCGACCCTCGAAGCCGGGCCTGGCCGCGACCAGCAGGTTCTCGCGGACGTTGAGATTGGGGAATATGCCGCGACCTTCGGGAACGTAGGCGATACCCAGCCTGGAGACCTGGTAGGGCGCCGCGCGCGTGCAGTTCTTACCGCGCACGCTGATGTTGCCGCTGGCTGGCGCGACATGGCCCAGTATGGTGCGGATGAGCGTGCTTTTGCCCATGCCGTTGCGGCCCAGCAGGCCGATGGATTCGCCCGCCTCGATCCGCAGGTCGACGCCGTGCAGGATATGGCTTTCGCCGTAATAGGTGTGCAGCCCTTGAGCCTGGATCAACGCGCTCATTCGTCGTCTCCGAGGTAGGCTGTTTGAACCTGGGGGTCGTTGCGTATGCTGTCGGGATTGCCGTGGGCGATGACGCCGCCGTTTACCATGACCGTGATGATGTCGGAAATTTTGAAGACGGCATCCATATCGTGTTCGACCAGCAAAATGGCCAGGTCGGATTTAAGGGAGTCGAGCAGGCCCAGCATGCGTTCGGTTTCTTCGGGGCCCATGCCCGCCAGTGGTTCGTCCAGCAGCAGGATTTTGGGATGCGTGGACAGGCCCATGGCGATTTCGAGCTGGCGCTTGCCGCCGTGCGACAGCAGGCCCGCGACGCGCTTGCTTTCGTTGGCCAGCCCCGCAAGCTCGAGGGCCCGGTCGGCCGCTTCGTTGCTGAAGGCGCAGTGCTTGGCCGCGCTGGTCCAGTTCCAGAATTTTTGCCGGTTGGCCTGCGCGGTCAGCCGGCAGTTCTCGTGGACGGTGAGGCTGGGGAAGATGGTGGTGCGCTGATAGCTGCGTCCCAGGCCCGCGCGCGCCCGCCGGGGCTGCGACCACGCCGTGATGTTGGCGTCGTTCATGAAGATGGTGCCCTCGTTGGGGGCGAGTTCGCCGGACAGAATGCTGACCAGGGTGGACTTGCCCGCGCCATTGGTGCCGATGACGGCGTGTACAAAACCCAGGGGCAGGTCGATGGACACGTTGTCGATGGCCGTGAGGCCGCCGAAACGGCGTGTGATGTTCTTTGCGGATAGGAGTATTTGAGTCATGCTTGCCGCCTAGGATCGGGCCGGAGCCGCTGGCGTTGCCGTGCGCTTGCTGCGCAATGCGCGGAATTGTTCGGGAAGGCCGGTGATGCCCTTGGGCATCAGGGCGACCAGCGCGATGATGGCCAGGCCGAAGGGCAGATGCCAGTGCGTGGCCAGGTCGCCGAGCAGGGCTTCCGACTGAAAGAGCTCTTGCAGCAGGGTAAGCCCAGCCGCGCCGACGATGGCGCCCCAAAGCCTGCCCGAACCGCCCAGGATCACCATGAGCAGGACCAGGCCCGATTGTTCCCATGCCAGCAGTTCGGGATTGACGAAGCCGTCCTTGACGGCATACAGCACGCCGGCAATGCCGCCCAGGCCGCCGGCGATGACGTAGGCGACCAGCTTGTAGCCCAGCGTGGTGTAGCCCGCGGCGCGCATGCGCTGCTCGTTGACGCGGATGCCGGTGAGGGCGGCGCCGAAGCGTGAGCGCATGAGCACGGCAAGAAAGCCCCATACCAGCAGCAGGCAGGCCAGCGTGAACAGGTAGAAGGGGTAGGGCTTGCTGATGTCGAGCAGAACCGTGTCGCCGATGCGCCATTCGGGGCGGAAATACATATAGATGCCGTCCGTGCCGCCGCCGATCTTGGTGTCGTGGAAAATGTAGTACGCCATCTGCGCGAACGCCAGCGTGACCATGATGAAGTAGATGCCCTTGGTGCGCAGCGACAGGATGCCCGTTATGGCCGCGAAGATCATGGAGGCCACGACGGCGCAGGGCAGGAGAATGAAGAAATTGCCGGCCCCCGATTCGGGCGACAGCAATGTGGCCGTATACGCCGAGATGCCGAAAAAGGCGGCGTGCCCCAGGCTGACCAGCCCCGTGCCGCCCACCAGCAATTGCAGGCTCAGGGCGAACAGCGAATAGATCATGATCTTGATGGTCAGGCCGATATAGTAGTCATTGGCGACCATGGGCAGTAAGGCAACCAGGCACACAAGCACCAGCAGCAGGGCCGCGCGTAGAGAAAATTGCATACTTAGCCTTGCTTGAAAAGCCCTTCGGGCTTGAACAATAGTATTACCGCCATGAGCAGGTAGACCATGACGCCCGCGGCGGCGGGAAAGAAGATTTGCCCGAAGGTGTCGACGAAGCCGACCAGCATGGCGGCAAGGAATGCGCCCTTGATGGAGCCGATGCCGCCGATGACCACGACTACGAAGCAGATGATGAGAATGGCATTGCCCATGCCCGGGTAGACCGAGGAAACCGGCGCGGCAATGGCTCCCGCCAGCGCGGCCAGCGCGACGCCCATGGCGAAGACGATGCGAAAGAGGCGATTGATGTTGATGCCCAGCGAATTGATCATTTCGCGGTTGCTGGCGCCGGCGCGGATCATCATGCCCAGCCGGGTGCGGCTGAGCACCCAGTACAGCAGCCCGGCCACCAGAATACACACCACCGAGATGAACAGGCGGTAGATGGGGTAGGTCATGACGTCGCTAAGAGGCATGGAGCCCGCCAGCCAGCTGGGCGGCGCGACGCCGTGCACGTCGTTGTCGATGATGAGGCTGCGAAGTTCTTCGAACACCAGGATGAGCCCATAGGTCATGAGCACTTGCTGCAGGTGGTCGCGGGTGTAGAGAAAACTGTAGAACGCCCATTCCAGGAAATAGCCCAGCACCGCCGCCAGGACGATGCAGGCCAGGATGGTGACGACGAACCCGCCGCCCAGGTACTGGGCGACGAGTGGCTGCAGGGCGAAGGCCATATAGGCCCCGATCATATAGAAACTGCCATGCGCCAGGTTGATGATGCCCATGATGCCGAAGATGAGCGTCAGCCCGCTGGCAACCAGGAACAGCAGCAGCCCGTATTGCACGGCGTTGAGGCACTGGATCAGAAAAATGACCGGGTCCACGATATGTCCTTCCCGGGATTACAGCTTGCAGCCGCGTGCCGGGTCGGCCAGGGCCTTGACGGCGATGCCGATGGACACGTTCTTGTCGCCCTTGGCTTCACGCAGGTAGAAGTCCTGGATGGGGTTGCCGGCCTTGGACAGCTTGAAGGTGCCGCGCGGGCTGTCGATGGTGGCGCCGCTCATGGCTGCGCGCATGGCTGTCTTCTTGGTGACGTCGCCCTTGACGGCGTTCAGGCCGGCAGCCAGGATTTGCGCCGCATCGTAGCCCTGGACGGCGTAGACGTCGGGCGGCAGCTCGGGGAAGTTTTTGGTGTAGTCGGCGCGGAAGGCGTTGTCGCGCGGCGTGTTCAGGCCGTCGGCATAGTGCAGCGTGGTGAGCAGGCCCTGGGCGGCGTCGCCCTCGGCTTCGAGGATGCCGTCGGTGAGGAAGCCGCTGGCGAGCAGGGGCACGGTCTTGCGCAGGCCGGATGCGGCGTAGTCCTTGACGAACTTGACCGCGCCGCCGCCGGCGAAGAAGGTGAAGACCACATCAGGCTTGATGGCCGCGATTTCGGTCAGCAGCGGCTGGAATTCCACGTTGGGGAAAGGCAGGGTGAGGTGCTTGACGACCTTGCCGCCGTTCTTTTCGAAGGACTCTTTGAAGCCGTCGGTGGATTCTTTGCCGGCCGCGTAGTTCCAGGTAATGGTTACGGCTGTCTTGTAGCCCTTCTTGGCCGCGACGCCGCCCATGGCGTAGCCGGGCTGCCAGTTGGAGAACGAGCTGCGGAAGATGTTCTTGCTGCACAGTGGGCCGGTGATGGCGTCGGCGCCGGCGTTGGGGATGATGAGGGTGGTGTCGGAATCTTTGGCGGCCTTGGCCAGAGCCATGGCCACGCCCGAGTGCACGGTGCCCACGAGGATGTCGACGTGGTCGCGCTTGATGAGGCGATTGGCGTTTTCAGGACCCTTGGACGGGTTGGACTCGTCGTCGACCTTGAAGTATTCGATGTCCTGGCCGGCCAGCTTGCCGCCTTGTTCCTTGACGTACAGCTTGAACCCGTTTTCGATGGCCTGGCCCAGCTTGGCGTACGTGCCGCTGTAGGGCAGCATGAAGCCGATCTTGACGGTGGCGGATGCCGTGCCCGCGCTCAGGACGAGCGCCGTTGCGAGGGCGGCGCCGGAAAATACGTGTTTCATGTGTCTACTCCTTGGTTTTATCAAATGGGTACTGCATGGGATGCGCATTGGCGCGGTTTGGAATTGTTATAGGCTTTTGACGAAGCCGGCCACCGCGTCGATGACCGCTTGGGATTGATCCCGGTGCGGCGAGTGACGGCAGTCGTCAATAATACATAGCCTAGTATGTGTTGCAATCCGTTTAATCCCTTGGATTTGCTCCAGGGTTCCGTATTCGTCGTCCTTGCCCTGGATGGCCAGCACCGGGCAGCGGATGCTGCCCAGGAAGGATTCGATGTTCCAGGCGCGGAATTCGGGATCCAGCCAGACGTCGTTCCAGCCCCAGAAGGCCGAATCGGGGTCCTGGTGATAGCGCTTCAGCTTTTCGGGCAGGTCGGTGTTGAGGTAGGCCACGCGCGCCTTCGCGATGCTTTCGACGGTGATGTCCTCGACGAAGATATGCGGGGCCTCGACGATGATGGCCTTGGGCTTGTCCGGATACATGGCGGCGTACAGCAGCGCGATCGAGGCGCCGTCGCTATGGCCCAGGAGTATGGGCCGCTCGTCCTGCATGCCCAGGGCTTCCAGCAGCGCCGGCAGGGCGTGCTGCGCCTGTGCATGCATATAGGTGACCGGCCATCTTTCTTCCTTGGGCCTGGGCGTGCTGGCGCCGTAGCCGTAGCGTGAAAAAACCAGGCCCCGGCAGTCCAGGGCCGCGCACAGTTGCGCGGGCCAGTCCTTCCACATATTGACCGAGCCCAGTCCTTCGTGCAGGAAGATCAGCAGATCTGCGCCGGTTTTTTCCTCGGAGATGAACTGGCATTCGATATCCATGTCGCGCCCCGACACGTGGACGGGAACCAGCCTTGCCGCGATGGTCTGAGCTTGCTGCATATCGTTCAGCCTTTGTCCAGCATGCGCAGGCGAAAGCGCTGGATCTTGCCGGTGGCGGTTTTTGGCAGCTCTTCGATGAAGTGTATGGTGCGCGGATACTTGAAGGGCGCCAGTTGCGACTTGACGAAGGCTTGCAGCTCCGTCTGGATGCCGGCGCTGGGCGTATTGCCCGAGCGCAGCACGACATAGGCCGTGGTCTTGACGAGGCCGTTGGCGTCGGCGGCGCCGATGACGGCGGCTTCCAGCACGGCTTCGTGCTGGATGAGGATGTTCTCGACTTCGACCGGCGAGACGTACTGGCCGCTGACCTTGATCATGTCGTCGCTGCGGCCGGCGTAGGTGTAGTAGCCATCGGCGTCGCACACGTATTTGTCGCCGCTTTTCAGCCAGGTGCCGAGGAAGGTGTCGCGCGACTTGGCCCGGTTGTTCCAGTACATGAGCGCCGCGCTGGGGCCTTTGATGTACAGGTCGCCGATGGTGCCGGCGGGAACCGGCTCGCCGTGCTCGTCGCGCAGTTCGACTTCGTAGCCGGGCACGGGCGTGCCCGTGGTGCCGTAGCGCACGCTGCCGGACTGGTTGGAGAGGAAGATGTGCAGCATTTCGGTGGAGCCGATACCGTCCAGGATTTCGCAGCCGAAGTGCTGGGTGAAGCGGTCGCCCAGATCCTTGGGCAGAGCTTCGCCGGCGGAGGCGCAGACGCGGATCGCCACCTGGTCTTTGGACGGCAGGTCGGGCGAGGCCAGCATGCTGGCGTACAGCGTGGGAACCCCGCAGTAGACCGTGGGCTTGTGCTGCGTGAGCCGTTTGAAAACCGCAGCCGGCGTGGGGCGTTCGCCCATGAGCACGGTGGTGGCGCCGGCCGAGAGCGGGAAGGTCAGCCCGTTGCCCAGGCCGTAGGCGAAAAACAGCTTGGCGGCCGAGAAGACGATGTCGTCTTCCCTGACGCCCAGCACGGGCTTGCCGTAGAGTTCGGCGGTGTACCAGAGGTTGCCGTGGGTGTGCACGACGCCCTTGGGCTGGCCGGTCGAGCCCGACGAGTAAAGCCAGAAGGCGATTTCATCGGCCAGGGTGGCGGCGGCCGGAACCGGCGCGGCCTGGGCAAGCAGGGCTTCGAATTCCTGCATGCCTTGCGGCAGGGGCTCGGTGGGCTGCGACACGACGATATTCTTGACTTCGTGCTTGGCAAGGGCCAGTCCCGCCTGCAGATTGCCGATCAGGGGCGCCGAGATGAACGCCGCCTGGCAGCGGCTGTGCTCCATGATGTAGGCGTAGTCCTCGGGCGTGAGCAGCGTGTTGATGGCGACCGGAACCACGCCCGCGTGCAGGGCGCCCAGGAAGACGACGGGCCAGTCCACCGTGTCGTGCATCAGCAGCAGGACGCGCTCTTCGCGCCGCACACCCAGCTTTTGCAGCAAACCTGCGAACTGCGCCACGCGCTGTGCCAGCTCGGCATAGGTCAGGGTGCGCTGGTCGTCGATGTAGGCCAGCTTGCCGGCGCGTCCAGCGTTGATCCCGGTTAGATAGGCCGCGTAATTAAGTACTGCGGGACAGGTTTGCATGTAAGTCTCCAGATGAGGAACGATGGGTCGTGCGGCTTTGTTTGCCGCCGGGCCGCTCCCAAGGCAAAAAGCGCCCCCCTCGGGGGCCATTGTTTTTTTATGCGCCGGCAAGGCGGTCAAGAATGTCGGGCGAACCTTGTACGGCCGCTGTGCGGTGATAGAACTTGAGCGCGCGCAGGCCCCCCAGTTCTTCGCCGCCGCCGGCGCGCCCGGGGCCGCCGTGGTTGGATTGCGGCATGGCGTTGCCGTGCCCCGTTTGCGCTTTGGCGACGGCGGAGTCGACGAGATGGACGCGGCCGTGGCTTTCGGCCAGGCGGGCAGCGGCCAGGGCCATGAACTCGGGATCGTCGCTGTATACGGAGGCTACCAGCGAGCCCATGCCGCGGCGGGCCAGTTCGAAGGCGTGTTCGGCATCGCGGTAGGGTATGAGGGTGGCGACCGGGCCGAACACCTCGACCTCGTGAACCAGCTTGTGCGTGTCGGGGTTCTTTACGCCGAACAGCATGGGGGCGACGCAGGCGTTGCCGGCCTGGGCCTGGATGGTGGTTTCCTTGCGGCCGTCGAACAGCACGTCGCTGTGGGCGGCAAGCTGCTCGATGCCGGAGACGATGGCTTTTTGCTGCTGCAGGCTGACCAGGCTGCCCATGCGGACGTCGGGGTTGCGCGGATCGCCGACGGTAATCGTCTTGAGCTTGGCGGCGATGGCGCCGGCCACGGATTCGTAGCGGGCCTCGGGCACGAAGATGCGGCGTATGGCCGTGCATTTCTGGCCGGACTTGATGGTGAGCTCGCGTACGACTTCGCGCACCAGAAGGTCGGCGGCGGCGTCGTCTTTGTCGGTGCCCAGGATGGCGCTGTTGACGCTGTCGGTTTCGGCGTTGAAGCGCACGCCGTCATGCAGCAGGCGCGGATGGCCGCGCAGCGTGGCGGCGGTGTCGGCCGAGCCGGTGAACGAAACCATGTCCAGGCCGTTCAAGGCCTCGAGCATGCCTTCGGGCCGGCCGCAAACGATGTTCAGGGCGCCATCGGGCAGGATGCCGGCCTCGATGACGTCCTTGACCATTTCGTGGGTCAGCCATGCCGTGGCGCTGGCCGGCTTGACGACGATGGGAACGCCCGACAGCAGGGCCGGCGCGGCTTTTTCCCAAAGCCCCCAGGCGGGGAAATTGAAGGCATTTATGAGCAGGGCCACGCCGCGCGAGGGCACGTGGATGTGCTGGCTGGCGAAGACGTTGTCGCGGGCCAGGGACTCGGGTTCTCCGTCCAGGCGCAGATGCCGTCCGGTAATCTTGCCGCCGAGCTTGGCGTAGTAGGAGAGGGTGTAGACGGCCCCGTCGACGTCCACGGCCGTGTCGTTTTGAACCGTCCCTGAGTTTTGCAGGGAAATGTCGTAGTACTTGTCGCGATTGTTTTGCAAGACCTGGACGATCTGCTTGAGCAGGTCGGCGCGTTCAGCGTAGCTCAGGGCGCGCAGGGCGGTTCCGCCGTGCTTGCGGGCCCAGTCGTAGCAGGCCGCCATGTCGAGTCCGTCGGCGCTGACGGTTGCCAGCTCCGTGCCCAGCACCGGGTCATAGAGCGTCGAGCCCGGCCCTTTGCCTTCCTGCCATTGGCCCTGAGTGTAGTTTGCGAGTTTTGTCATGGTGTTTGCTTCGAGTGTTCAATCAAGTTGGAGGCCTGGCGACCGGGCCGCTGCGGACTGCCGGCGGCATCCGGCCGGGGCGTGCGTGGCGCGGCTAGGCTTTGGCCGCGGGCCGGGTGAATTCGATTTTCCCCTGGGGCAAAAGATAAAGAATCAGCGCATCGCCGTCGCTGACCGTGGGGCTGTGCGCCGAGTCCGGCCCATAGACCAGCCAGCCGCCGGCGTGTCCGTCGAACTTCGCGTCGCCTTCCAGGGGCATGATGAGGTCGATTTCGCCATTGGGGTGGCGGTGGTGCGGGCCTGCAATGTTGTGCATGTGCACGACATCGACCGAATAGCCGTCCAGTTCGTCGCACGGCTTGATGACCCGGCCGTAGCGCACGCCGCCGCCTTCGTACTGGCACATCCAGCCTTCTTGCTCTGCGGTTTTACAGGTCTCGAATATGCGGTTGTAGTCGGCGCCGCCAAAAGGAAACCGCTCGTTCAGCGCCGCCTGCAGCGTTTTATCCAGCGGGCGGCCGTTGATGAACTGGGTGACGGTTTGGATAAGTGATTGAAATGTTTCGATAGTCACGGCGATTTGTCCTGTGTCCCGGTTTGCGCCCGGCGGGGGCGGCGCGCATGCCTTGGGCACGTTTGCGGCGGTTGCCTTTCTGCGGGCGCGTGCGTGGAGGGACGTATGCTGCTATCGTTTGCCTCGCTCCGGACGATGGATCGCAGGTAGCACCTGTTTAAGTAAAAACTTGTCAGCGAACCTGAAAATTAGTTGTTTTCTTTCCGATAGTCAAGCATTATAATGCATGTCAGGCCGAATTTAAGGGTTTTCTTTAGTGGAAAACAGAGCGCTAGATACCAATGCCGCGTTGGCGGCAGTCACCGCAAGCCCCGATCGGGATCCTTATCTCATCTCGCTGGGCGAGCGTGTGCGCCGCCTTCGCGCGCGGCGCGGCATGACGCGCAAAGAGCTGGCCCGCGCGGCCAGCGTCTCCGAGCGGCATCTCGCCAATCTCGAGCGCGGCGTGGGCAATGTGTCCATATTGGTGCTGCTGCAAATCGCCCAGGCATTCAATTGCGTGCTGGCCGAACTGGTGGGGGACATCACCACCTCCAGTCCCGAATGGCTGCTCATCCGCGAACTGCTGGGCGATCGCTCCGAACAGGAACTGCAACTGGCGCGTGAAACCCTGGCGGGCCTGTTCGAAGGCGGAGGCGCCGCCGCGGGCGGCCGCAACAAGCTTCGCCAGATCGCGCTGGTGGGCTTGCGCGGCGCCGGCAAGTCCACGCTGGGCCGCCTGCTGGCCGCCGAAATCGGCTATCCGTTCGTCGAGCTGAGCAGCGAGATCGAGCGGGTCGCCGGTTGCGGCATTCTTGAAATCCACAGCCTCTACGGCCCCACCGCGTATCGCCGCTACGAGCGGCGCGCGCTCGAAGAGGCCCTGCAGCTTTACCCCGAAATGGTGCTGGCCACGCCCGGCGGCCTGGTCTCCGAGCCCGCCACCATGAACGTCATGCTGGCCCATTGCTACACCATATGGGTCAAGGCCACGCCCGAAGACCATATGGCGCGGGTCATGGCGCAAGGCGATTTCCGGCCCATGGCCGGCAACAACGAGGCCATGGCCGACCTCAAGCGCATTCTCGCCAGCCGGGAAGCGTTCTATTCCAAGGCCGATTACGTATGTTCCACCAGCCATCGCAGCCTTACGGCGTGCGTGGACGAACTCAGCAACCATATCCGGCAGGTTGCCGGGCAGGTCCAGGTGTAAATACAGTACAGACGGTGAGCGGCATCGCCAAGGAAAAGCCGCGGCAATATCCATCTCTTCGTGCATACGGCCAGGCAGCATCGGCAAAAAATGCATCAAAATGCATTTTCATGTTGACGGCGTATTTTTGATGCAGTATTATGCATCACCATCAGGCAGATGCACTATTGTTCAGGTTTTGAAAATTTTGGAGCCCTCTCATGAATCAAGCCGTTTCTCGTGTCGAATTCCGCACCGAGCCCAGCCAATACAAGCACTGGTCTCTTTCCTTTGACGGCGCCGTCGCCACGCTTGCCATGGATGTGGCGGAAGACGGCGGCCTGCGTCCCGGGTACAAGCTCAAGCTCAATTCCTACGACCTGGGCGTCGACATCGAATTGCACGACGCGCTCCAGCGCATCCGCTTCGAGCACCCCGAAGTCCGCACAGTGGTCGTCACCAGCCTGAAAGACCGTATCTTCTGTTCCGGCGCCAATATTTTCATGCTGGGCCTGTCCAGCCATTCGTGGAAAGTCAATTTCTGCAAGTTCACCAACGAAACCCGCAACGGCATCGAAGACTCCAGCCGCTACAGCGGCCTGAAGTTCGTGGCCGCCATCAACGGCGCCTGCGCCGGCGGCGGCTACGAGCTGGCATTGGCCTGCGACGAGCTTCTGCTCATCGACGACCGCTCCTCGGCCGTGTCGCTGCCCGAAGTTCCCCTGCTGGGCGTGCTGCCCGGCACCGGCGGCCTCACCCGCGTCACCGACAAGCGCAAAGTGCGCCACGATCACGCCGATATTTTCTGCACCTTGGTCGAAGGCGTGCGCGGGCAGCGCGCCAAGGACTGGCGCCTGGTCGACGACCTGATCAAGCCGGCCCAGTTTGCCGAAGGCGTCAAGAAGCGCGCGCTCGAGCTGGCCGCTGGCAGCGACCGTCCCGCCGATGGTAAGGGCGTCGCTCTGACCCCGGTCAAGCGCACCGACGGCGAAAACAGCCTGAGCTACAAATACGTGGACGTGCAGATCGACCGCGAGCGCCGCCTGGCCACCTGGACCATCCGCGCGCCCGAAACCGACGTGCCTGACAGCGTCGAAGCCATCCTGGCCCAGGGCGATGCCTGGTGGCCGCTGCAAATGGCCCGCGAACTGGACGACGCCATCCTGCAGATGCGCACCAACGAACTGGTCATCGGCACCTGGGTGTTCAAGACGGAAGGCGATGCCGCCAAAGTGCTGGCCGCCGACGCCACGCTGCAAAAATTCGGCGACAACTGGTTCGTGCGTGAAACGGTCGGCATGCTGCGCCGCACGCTGGCCCGCCTGGACGTCACATCGCGTTCCTTGTTCGCCCTGATCGAGTCCGGTTCATGCTTCGTCGGCACGCTGCTCGAAGTGGCCCTGGCTTGCGACCGCGCCTACATGCTCGACGATCCCGACGCCGACCAGCCCGCGCAGATCGTGGCCAACGAGATGAATTTCGGCAGCTACCCCATCGTCAACGGCCAAAGCCGCATCCAGCGCCGTTTCTACGAAGAAGTTCCCGCCATCGAAGCCGTGCGCGCCGCGGCCGGCAAGCCGCTGGATGCCGTCGAGGCCGAGAAGGCCGGCCTGGTCACGTTCGCCCTGGACAGCCTGGACTGGGACGACGAAGTGCGTATCGCCCTGGAAGAGCGCATGGCGCTGTCGCCCGACGCCCTGACCGGCCTCGAGGCCAACCTGCGCTTCGGCCCCAAAGAGTCCATGGAGACCCGCGTGTTCGGCCGCCTGACGGCATGGCAGAACTGGATCTTCTACCGTCCCAACGCTTCCGGCGAGCGGGGCGCGCTCAAGCTGTACGGCAAGGGCGAGAAGGCCGATTTCGATTTGAACCGCGTATAAGTCGTTGTCCATTCAAGCACACAGAATTTACCCAAGGAGTCATTGAGATGTCCGGAATCAATTATTCAGAAAAAATCCCCAACAACGTCAACCTGTCCGGCGACCGCACGTTGCAGCGCGCGCTGGAGCACTGGCAGCCCAACTATCTGAAGTGGTGGCAGGACATGGGCCCGGAAGGCTCGCACAACATGGACGTGTACCTGCGCACGGCCGTCAGCGTGCAGCCCGATGGCTGGGCCCATTTCGGCCATGTGAAGATGCCCGACTACCGCTGGGGCATTTTCCTGGCTCCGCAGGACGGCGAGCGCAAGATGCATTTCGGTGAAAACATCGGCAAGGACGTGTGGCAGGAAGCCCCTGGCGAACACCGCGCCAATCTGCGCCGCATCATCGTCACCCAGGGCGACACCGAGCCCGCCTCGGTCGAGCAGCAGCGCCACCTGGGCCTGACCGCGCCTTCGCTGTACGACCTGCGCAACCTGTTCCAGGTCAACGTGGAAGAAGGCCGCCATCTGTGGGCCATGGTCTACCTGCTGCACCGCTACTTCGGCCGCGACGGCCGCGAAGAGGCCGATGCCCTGCTGCAGCGCAATTCGGGCAGCGAGGACAGCCCCCGCATCCTGGGCGCCTTCAACGAGAAGACCCCGGACTGGCTGGCCTTCTACATGTTCACCTACTTTACCGACCGCGACGGCAAGTTCCAGCTCAGCGCGCTGGCCGAATCGGGCTTCGACCCCCTGGCCCGCACGACCAAGTTCATGCTGACCGAAGAAGCCCACCACATGTTCGTGGGCGAATCGGGCGTTTCGCGAGTGGTGCAGCGCACCGCCGACGCCATGAACGAGCTCAAGACCGAAGATCCGGCCGCCTTGCGCGCAGCCGGCGTCATCGACCTGCCGACCATCCAGCGCTACCTGAACTTCCATTACAGCGTCACCATCGACTTGTTCGGCGCCGACCAATCGTCCAACGCCGCCATCTTCTACAGCTCGGGCCTCAAGGGCCGCTACGAAGAAGGCAAGCGCACCGACGACCACCAGCTCAAGAACGAAACCTATCGCGTCCTGGAAGTGGCCAACGGCCAATTGCGCGAAATCGAAGTGCCCATGCTCAACGCTCTTAACGAAGTGCTGCGCGACGACTTCATCCGCGACTCCGTCGGCGGCGTGGGCCGCTGGAACAAGGTGCTGGAAAAACGCGGCATCGCCTTCCGCCTGCAGGTTCCGCACAAGGCGTTCAACCGCAAGATCGGCACGCTGGCCGGCATCAAGGTTTCGCCCGAAGGCCATGTGCTGTCCGACGAGCAATGGAAAGCCCACGAAAACGAGTGGCTGCCCACCCCCGAGGACCGTGCGTTCGTCGCGTCGTTGATGGGCCGCGTGGTCGAGCCGGGCAAGTTCGCCAACTGGATCGCGCCTCCGGTCATCGGCATCAACCGCCAGCCCGTCGATTTCGAATATGTTCGCTTCAACTAAGACTATCGCGTTATGATTACCTCCCGCCTTGGCGGGGAGCGGATGGAGGCCGCATTCGTTGCGGCCTCTTTTCGTTCAAGCAAACCGGGCGGGCGGCCCGGGAAGCAAGGAGACCTCAAATGACAGCAGCTACCGCAACACCCGTAATGAAACAACACCTGATCGACCCCGAGATTTGCATACGTTGCAACACCTGCGAGGAAACCTGCCCCATCGATGCCATCACGCACGATGCCAACAACTACGTCGTCGATCCGGAAATCTGCAATAGTTGCATGGCTTGCGTGCCGCCCTGTCCGACTGGCGCCATCGACAATTGGCTTCAGGTGCTCACCAGCGAGGCCTATTCCAAGGACGAGCAGTTCAGCTGGGACGTCCTGCCGGAAGCCAAAGAACTACCCGCCGAACTGATCGACACGGATGTCGCGGCCGAGACCGAAACCGGCCGCGCGCCGGTGTCCGGCGAAGACGACACGGAAAGCCTGGAAGGCGTTCCCTCCACCGAAGCCGGGGCGCGCATTCCCCCATGGTCGGCGGTTCATCCGTATGTCAACCTGTACACCCACAAGAATGTCGCCACGGCCACCGTGGTGGGCAACTACCGGGTTACCGACGAAGACACCGAAAGCGACATCCACCACATCGTGCTCGATTTCGGCACCTTGCCGTTCCCCGTGCTGGAAGGGCAGTCGATTGCCATCTTCCCTCCCGGCACCGACGCCAACGGCCGTGCCTATCATGCGCGCCAGTATTCCATCGCCAGCCCGCGCGACGGCGAGCGTCCCAAGTACAACAACCTGTCCATCACGGTAAAGCGGGTAACCACCGACTACGACGGCAACCCCGTCAATGGCGTGTGCTCCAACTATCTGTGCGATCTGCAAAAGAACGACACCGTCAAGGTCATCGGGCCTTTCGGCAATACCTTCCTCATGCCCAACCTGGCCCACGCGAACATCATCATGATCTGCACCGGCACGGGTTCGGCGCCGATGCGGGCCATGACCGAGCGCTGCCGCCGCCTTACCAAGAACCGCGAATACAACGGCAAGCTCATGCTGTTCTTCGGCGCGCGCACCGAACGCGAGCTGCCGTATTTCGGGCCGCTCATGAACCTGCCCAAGGACTTCATCGACATCAACCTGGCCCTGTCGCGCGCGCCAGAGCAGCCCAAGCGCTATGTGCAGGATCTCATCCGCGAACGCGCCGCCGACGTGCTGAACCTGCTGGACGATGCCGAAACCTATATCTACGTCTGCGGCCTGAAGGGCATGGAAGTGGGGGTCATCGAGGCGCTGCAAGAGGTGGTTTCCAGCGGCGGCAAGCACTGGCCCGACGTTCACGCCCAGCTCAAGGCGCAAGGCCGGCTGCACTTCGAAACCTACTAAGTGGCCTGCTCACGCTTGGCCTGGGTGCGCGGAGTTTCCGTCGCCTGCGCTCCAGGCCTGCGCAGCAAGGCTCAATGCCGTGCCGCGCAGGGGCAACGCCGAGCCAGCGGATTTTTCATGGCTTCGTGACTCCTTGATAGGGGTAACAGGCCGTAATGTAGTGGTGCCTACAAATTTGGCAATTGGGCTAAACTTGACGGTTTACTAATACTCTTTTGGGCTGGCGATGAAATTCAGCGAGTTTCAAATCGGGATGGTCATCAAGCATCCCCCGGTTGTCATCGATAAGGAATCCATGCTGGCATTTGCCCGCCAGTACGACCCCCAGTGGTTTCACACCGACCCCGAGCGCGCCGAATCCGGACGCTGGGGCGGGCTGATCGCCAGCGGCTGGCAAACCTGCAGCCTGGCGATGCGCATGGCGGTCGACTGCGCGCTGGCGGGGTCGGAATCCTTCGGCTCGCCGGGCGTGGACAAGATCCGCTGGCTGCTGCCGGTGCGCGAAGGCGATGCGCTGCGCCTGGAAATCACGGTCGATTCCGTCAGGGTTTCATCATCGCGCGACGACCTTGGCATCGTCCGCTGGTCATGGCGCATGTACAACCAGCGCGACGAGCAGGTGCTCGAGCTCGAAGCCACCAGTCTTTTCGATCTGGGCGCCGGGCCCGGGAAATAAGCCCCGAAATATCGCAGGCGTTCAGCTGAGGGCCGGTTCGTCCGCGTGCATGTAGGCGGCCAGCGCGCGAGCCAGGTCGCGCCAAAGCTCCTCCGGGTCTTCAAGGCCCGCGTGCAGGCGAAGCAATGGCCCCGTCGCCCGCCACGGCGTGACGCTTCGGGCGGGCGGGTCGACGGGAAGCGCGAGGCTTTCGTATCCCCCCCACGATAGGCCGATGCCGAACAGCCGCAGCTTGTCGAAGGCTTGTGCCAGAGCGTGCTCTTGGTCGGGTGCAGGCTTGAGGATTACCCCGAACAAGCCGCTGGCTCCATGAAAATCGCGCTTCCAGTACGCATGGCCTGGAGAGTCGGGCAGCGCGGGATGCAAGACCCGGGCGACGGCGGGATGGTTTTGCAGACGCCGCGCCAATAACAGGGCTGTTTCCTGGTGGCGTTGCAAGCGCACGGATAACGTGCGCAGGCCGCGCAGGGCCAGGTACAGGTCGTCCGGCCCCGCGGTTTGCCCGAATGCCTGGGCGCTTGCCTGTAGTTGAGGCCAGGCGCGGGCGTTGGCGGTGGCTGCGCCCAGAATGGCGTCGGAATGCCCGACCAGATACTTGGTCGCCGCGTGGATGGATACGTCGACGCCGTGATCGAAGGGTTTGAAATACAGCGGCGTAGCCCAGGTGTTGTCCATCATGACGATGGCATCGCATGTGTGGGCGGCGGCGGCCATGGCCGGGATGTCGCAGACTTCGAAGGTTTGCGAGCCGGGAGACTCCAGGTAGACCACGCGGGTGTTGCCGCGTAGCCGCAGCGCGATATCAGCGGCTTCGGCCGGCGAGAAAAACTCCACTTCGATGGCAAGGCGGGCGAGGGCCTGCTGGGCAAAGGCCCGGGTCGGGCCGTAGACGTTGTCGGTCATCAGCACGTGGTCACCGGGCGACAGGAAAGCCAGCAAAGCATGCGTGCATGCCGCCAGGCCGGAGGGGAAAATCAATGCGCCGTGCGCACCTTCCAGCTCGGCCAGCGTGTCTTCGAAGGCGCGGGTCGTGGGTGTGCCGAAGCGCGCATAATGCGCGTAGGGGTTGCCTGCGCTGCGGCGCTGCTGCCATTCGGCGTAGGAGGCCGTCAGCAGGGTGGACGCCCGGCAGGCGGGAACATTGACCAGGCCGCCGAAACTGGCGGGAGCCCGGCCGGCGTGGATCAGGAAAGTATCGTCGTGTGCAGTGTTCATGACGAATATGATAGGGCGGGGCGTGCGGAGCTTTATTGCTGTATTCAGGCCTTATTCGATCAAAAAAGAAATTATTTTCCTGTTTTTATTCTAAAATTAGAAAAATATTTCCTTTGTGGAGAGGCAAATGGATAAGCAGGATCGCCATATTCTGGAGCTGCTCCAGGCCGACTGCTCTTTGCCGCTCAATGAGCTGGCCGAGCGCGTCGGCATGAGTTCCACCGCATGCTGGCGGCGCGTGCAAAAGCTCGAAGAGCAGGGCGTTATCCGCGCAAGGGTGGCTCTGCTCGACGGGAGCCGGTTGAACGTCGGCGTCACGGTATTTGTTTCCGTGCGTACCAGCCGTCACGATGCCCGCTGGCTGGAACAATTTCATGCAGCGGTAGCCACCATTCCGGAGGTCGTCGAACTGTATCGCATGTCGGGCGAGACCGACTATCTGATGCGGGTGGTGGTTCCGGATGTGGCTGCCTACGACCAGGTTTACAAGAGGCTGATCCGCATGGCGGAGTTGGCCGATGTCAGCTCCAGTTTTGCCATGGAGCAAATCAAATACACCACTGCATTGCCGCTGGAGTATATGTAGAACGCCCCGCGTCAAAAGCAGGGCGTCGATTAAAAAATATCAATAAAACGCCTGCAGTCCCGTTTGTGCGCGGCCCAGGATCAGCGCGTGAACGTCGTGCGTGCCTTCGTACGTGTTCACCACTTCCAGGTTCACCAGGTGGCGCGCCACGCCGAACTCGTCGGAAATACCGTTGCCGCCCAGCATGTCGCGCGCCAGGCGTGCGATGTCCAGCGACTTGCCGCAGGAATTGCGTTTCATGATGGACGTGATTTCCACCGCCGCCGTGCCTTCGTCTTTCATGCGGCCCAGGCGCAGGCAGCCCTGCAGCGCCAGCGTGATTTCCGTTTGCATGTCGGCCAGCTTCTTTTGAATGAGCTGGTTCTGGGCCAGGGGACGGCCGAACTGCTTGCGATCCATCGTGTACTGGCGAGCCGTGTGCCAGCAGAATTCCGCCGCGCCCAGCGCGCCCCAGGCAATGCCGTAGCGCGCCGAGTTCAGGCAGGTGAACGGACCCTTGAGGCCCGAAACGCCCGGCATCATCTGCTGCTCGTCGACTTCGACTTCATCCATGACGATTTCGCCCGTGATGGAAGCGCGCAGGCCCACTTTGCCATGGATAGCCGGCGCCGACAGACCCTTCCAGCCCTTTTCGAGGATGAAGCCGCGGATCTTGCCGTCGTAATCGCCGCCCACGCACTTGGCCCACACCACGAACACGTCGGCGATGGGCGAGTTGGTGATCCACATTTTGTTGCCCGTGAGCTTGTAGCCGTTGGCGGTCTTGACCGCGCGGGTTTCCATGCTGCCGGGGTCGGAGCCGTGGTTGGGTTCGGTGAGGCCGAAGCAGCCTATCCATTCGCCGCTGGCCAGCTTGGGCAGGTATTTCTTTTTCTGCTCTTCGCTGCCGAACTCGTTGATGGGCACCATGACCAGAGAGGACTGCACGCTCATCATCGAGCGATAGCCCGAATCCACGCGCTCGACTTCGCGGGCGATAAGGCCGTAGCACACGTAGTTGAGCCCGGAGCCGCCGTATTCGACGGGGATGGTGGGGCCCAGAAGGCCCAGCTCGCCCATTTCCTTGAAAATGCCGGCGTCGGTTTGCTCGTGGCGGAAGGCTTCGAGCACGCGCGGCTGCAGTTTGTCCTGGGCGTAGGCCTGGGCGGCGTCGCGCACCATGCGTTCTTCTTCAGTAAGCTGCGAATCCAGGAGTAGGGGGTCTTCCCAGTGGAACGAGGGTGCCGAGGACATAAGGATGCTCCGTGATGTAATAAGTTTAGGTTTAAAGTATTTTTGCCGAAAACGCCGTGTTTATCAAGTCTTATCTGACTTCGTGAAAACTGGATCGAAGGGTGCGCCACGGAATGTGGCTGTGGCGGCGTTGAGGGCGGAATTCAGTATTCCCTAAGCATATGTGAGCATAAGGCACAAAGCAATTGATAAAATTGCACAATATAGTGCGATTTCCGTAAACTGCACGAGTTTTTTTGGAGTCAGCGATGAGACACGGCATTCCCAATATGGGCGCACTGCAGGCCTTCGAAGCAACCGCGCGGCTGGGTTCGTTTTCGCGTGCGGCGGAAGAGTTGTCGTTGACTCACAGCGCTGTTTTCCGGCAAGTGAACGGCCTGGAGGAGCGCCTCGGCGTGCAGCTTTTCACCCGCATCCGGCGCCGCATCGTCCTGACCGAGGCGGGAACGCAGTATGCCGCGCGGGTGCGCCACCATCTGGAGCAACTGGAAAAAGACACCCTGGGCCTGATGTCGGGCGCTGGCATGGGCCGCAGTCTGCACGTGGCGGTGCTGCCCACCCTGGCGACCACCTGGCTCGTGCCGCATCTGCCCGAATTCAAGAAGATCCACAACGACATTGCCGTCAGCCTGTCCATACGCACCCGGCCCTTCCAGTTCAACGATCATCCCTTCGATGCCGCCATTTACCATGCGCCGCAGATGTGGCCGGGAACGGTGGGCATAAAGTTGTTCGAGGAGCAGGAGCTGGTGCCCGTCTGCACCCCCGAGATGGCGGCGTTCATCCACAGCGAACCCGATGCCCTGGCCCGCGTCACGCACTTGCACATGATGTCTCGGCCCGACGCCTGGCGCGAGTGGTATCGCGAGCAGGACAGGCCGTACCGGCCCGAGGTGGGCGCGGGGCCTCGCTACGAGCTGTTCACCATGTTGCTGGCCGCCGCGCAGGTGGGCCTGGGCATGGCGCTGATTCCGCGCTTTCTGGTTCGCGGCCTGGCGGCTGCCGGCCAGTTGGTTACGCCGTTCCCGCGCGGCCTGTCGGTGCGCGAGTCGTATTTTTTCAGCTACCCCGCGCATGCCGAGCGCAGCGAGGCGCTGCTGGCATTCGAGGCCTGGCTGCAAAGCATCGTCCGCCAGGATCCTTTTCCGGATAAGGTTTGAGCCGTGGGTTTCGGGCTCCCTTTTGGGGGAACCTGGCCCTTTGGGACGACAAGGCGGCCGGCCGCCCTTGGTCGACCCCGAAAACGCGGGCTGTCCGCGGTTAGCGGAATACCACCGTGCGCTTGCCGTTGAGCAGGATGCGGTGTTCGACGTGGCTGCGCACGGCGCGCGCCAGCACCAGGGACTCGACGTCGCTGCCCACCTGGGTAAGCTCGTGGGCGCTCATGGCGTGATTGACCCGTTCGATGTCCTGCTCGATGATCGGGCCTTCGTCCAGATCCGACGTGACGTAGTGCGCCGTGGCCCCGATGATCTTGACGCCGCGGGCGTAAGCCTGATGGTAGGGGCGCGCGCCCTTGAAGCTGGGCAGAAAGCTGTGGTGGATATTGATGGCCCGGCCCGACAGTTCTTTGCACAGATTGGGCGACAGAATCTGCATGTAGCGGGCCAGCACGGCCAGATCGACGTTTTCCTTGTTGATCAGCTCGAGGATCTGCGCTTCTTGCTGCGGCCGGGTTTCCGGCGTTACGGGCAGGTAATGGAACGGCACATGATACGAAGCGGCCAGCTCGGCGTAGTCGTTGTGGTTGGAGACGATGCCCGCGATTTCCACCGGCAGCTGGCCGCTGTGCGTGCGGAACAGCAGGTCGTTCAGGCAGTGCCCCTGGCGGCTGACCAGAATGAGCAGGCGCGCCTTGCGATGGGCGTCGTAGATGCGGGCCTGCATATCGAACTTGTCGGCCACCGGCGCGAATTTCTGATTCAGTTCTTCCACCGGGGCGGGCTGGGGCAGCTTGAAATGCACGCGCAGGAAAAAACGCTCTTCTTCGATGTCGCCGAACTGCTGGGCGTCAACGATATTGCCATGCAGGTTCAGCAGCCATCCAGTCACGCTATGCACGATGCCGATGCGGTCTGGGCAGGAAAGGGTCAGAATGTAGTCGTTCATTTTTCAGGGTGGTGGCCGGACAGGCCGGTGCGTCAAAAACCAAGAGCTTGCCGCGCGGCCCGCGCAATGGCGAGGCAAGCGGTCAGCCCGGGTGATTCTATTCCAAACAGGTTGATGAGGTTGTGTACGCCGTGCGTGGCGGGGCCGGCGATGGCGAAGTCGGCCGGCGGCTGGCCGGCGCGGCTGATCTTCGGGCGTATGCCAGTGTAGCCCGGCTCCAGGGCGTTGTCAGGCAGATCCGGCCAGTAGCGGCGTATGGCGGCGTAGAACAGGCTGGCGCGATTGGGATCCAGCGCATAGTCCTCGCCGTCCACCCACTCTGTATCGGGGCCGAACCTGGCCCGGCCGGCTAGATCCAGGGTCAGGTGTATGCCCAGGCCGGCGCCGTCGGGCATGGGGTAGATGAGCCGGGAGAACGGCGATCGGGACGACAGCGTGAAATAACTGCCTTTGCAGAAATAGGCGTGTGGAATATGCCGCGTCGGCTGGCCGGCCAGCCTGCGGGCGACGCTGGGCGCATGCAGGCCGGTGGCGTTGACGACGCTGGCGGCGGTCAGCGCCATCGGTTCGGCCCCGCCGAAATTCATCCGGAACACGCCGTTCTCTAGCACTTGTCCATCCAGGAAAGGGCTGTGGAACGCGAATTGCGCGCCCCGGTTCTGCGCATCGCCCTGCAGCGCCAGCATCAGGCCATGGCTGTCGATGATGCCCGTCGAGGGCGATACCAGAGCCGCTTCGCACGCCAGCGCGGGTTCGAGCTGGCGCGCCTGGGCGCCGCTTATCCGATGGATGTCGTCGACGCCGTTGCGCCGGGCGTTTTCCGCAATGGCGTCCAACTGCCGGATCTGCTCCGGCCTGCCGGCCACGATCAGCTTGCCGGTTCGCGCGTGGGCGATCCCGCGTTCGCGGCAGTAGCCGTACAGCAGATGCCGCCCTTCCGCGCAAAGCCGCGCTTTCAGGCTGCCCGGCGGGTAGTAGATGCCCGCGTGGATGACTTCGGAGTTGCGCGAGCTGATGCCCGTGCCGATGCTGCCGGCGGCCTCGGCCACCAGCACTTCGCGTCCGGCCAGCGCCAGTTCGCGCGCCACGGCCAGGCCCACGACGCCGGCACCCAGCACCAGGCAGTCGATGTCAGCGGCCATACGGCCTCTTTTGGCGTGTGTGGCGCCCGTTCAAGGGGCAAGGCGGGACAATTTCCATTGCCCGCCGTCAAGCGTATAGGCCAGCCGGTCGTGCAGGCGGGAAGGCCGGCCCTGCCAGAATTCGACATAGTCGGGCTTGAGCCGGTAGCCGCCCCAGTGCGGGGGGCGCGAGGGCGCCTGGCCCAGCGAGGCGGTGAATTCCTGGTTGCGTTTTTCCAGGTCTTCGCGCGTGATGGGCTGGCTTTGGGGCGAGGCCCAGGCGCCGATGCGCGAGCCCAGCGGCCGGCTGTCGTAATAGGCGTCGGACTCGGCTCCGGACGTTTTTTCGACGATGCCCTCGATCCTCACCTGGCGCTCCATAGGCTGCCAGAAGAACAGCAGGCTGGCGTGCGGATTGGCGGCCAGGTCTTGGCCTTTGTGCGATTCGTAGTTGGTGAAGAACACCACCCCCCGCTCGTCCAGGCCCTTGAGCAGCACGATGCGCGCCGAGGGGCGGCCGTTGCCGTCGACGGTCGCCAGGGTCATGGCGTTGGGCTCGGGGACGTTGGCCTGCATGGCCTCGTCGAACCACTTCGAAAACTGCTCCAGCGGCGTCGCGGCCAGCGATGATTCGAGCAGGACGTCTTTTTCGTACTTTTTACGCAGGTCGGCGAGGGTCATGATGATCGCGGTGATGGAAGGTGGGGGCTGGTGGCCGTGTCGCCGGGGCCGCCCGGCAAGCATCCGCCATTTTACCCGCCCGATGCCGTCAAGGCTGGCTGCCTTGCACGGTGCTGGGCGGCTTGTCCCGCAGCTGGGCCACCAGCGTTTGCAGCTTTCGGTCGCGTATGCCGGCCAGTTCCAGGGCCTGGGCGGTTTCGAGAATGTACTCCGAGCAGGGGCCGTAGGTGCCTCGCGCGCCTTGCACGATGTCCACCAGTTGTTCCTTGCTCAGACCGCGCACATAGGCGTCCTTGCTGCGATCCATGGTGAAGACGAGAGCGCTGATGGCGCCTTCGCGTGTGTGGCAGTTGAGCCATTTGGGAATATAGGCCCCGCTGGGCATTTCGCGCTTCCAGAGCTCCTGCATGGTTTCTTGTACCTGGTGCGAGGCGATGCGGTAGGCCATGCCGCGGCAGGAGCCGCCCACGTCCAGCCCGAATACCAGGCCGGGGCGCTCGGGCGTGCCGCGATTGATGCGCGACCACAGGCATAGCGAACGGTGATAGCCGTTGACCCGCGCATGGCGCTGTTCCAGGAAGTCGAATTCGGGCCGCCATACCAGCGAGCCGTAGCCGAAGACCCAGACATCGTGGCGGGGATGCCAAGGCTTGAGGAAGGCATCCAGCGACGCCTGGCGCTCGCTGTCGGTAAGCAGGCGGAAGCTGGCTCCGCTGGAGGAGATAAGCGATTCGAGGCTGGGGGGCTGGGTCATGGGACGGGTCTGTAAATCTGAATCGGCAGCATGATCTAATAATAATATTAATCGCCTGTCGAGGTGTCGTTTGCGGAACAATGGAAAAGGCCATGCCGAAAGGCGCAAGGGAAAGGATGACTGATTTGGACATGGATGCCGATATGGAACGCCGCTTTGGCGGCCTGGAACGCCTGTACGGCGCGCCGGGTCTGGCGCGCTTGATGCAGGCGCATGTGGCCGTCGCCGGCATCGGCGGGGTGGGGTCGTGGTGCGCCGAGGCGCTGGCACGTTCCGGCATTGGCGCGCTGACCCTTGTCGACCTGGATCATGTGGCCGAATCCAACATCAACCGGCAATTGCATGCCCTGACCGATACGTTGGGCCAGGCCAAGGTCGAGGCCATGGCCGCGCGCGTGCGCGGCATCAATCCGGCTTGCAGGCTGAACCTGGTCGATGATTTCGTCACGCCCGAAAACGTGGAACAGGTGCTGGCGCCCGACGTGACGCTGCTGGTGGATTGCACCGACCAGATCAGCGCCAAGACCGCCATGATCCTGGCCTGCCGAGACAGAAAACGGCCCGTGGTGGTTTGCGGCGGGGCGGGCGGCAAGACCGACAGCCTCAGTTTGCGTGCCAGCGATCTGTCGGGCGCGCTGAACGACGCCTTGCTGGCCAAGCTGCGCAATACCCTGCGCCGCAAGCATGGCTATCCCAAGGCGTCGGATCAGGCCGGCAAGGTGCGCAAGCGCGTGCCCAAAATGGGAGTCCGCACGCTGTGGTTCGACCAGCCGGCCCAATTGCCCCATCTGTGGCTGGAGGAGACCGCGCAAGCCGAGGCCGCCGGTACGGCTTTGCAAGGCTTGTCGTGCGCCGGCTACGGCTCGTCGGTGACCGTGACCGCTGCCATGGGCATGGCGGCGGCCAACGAAGCCATTACCTGGCTGTTGACGGGCCGTTTCGCCGCCTGAGACGGCCTGGGCCAAGGCCGGCCCAGGCTATGCAATCCGCAAGAACCCCGCTGGATGCCAGTGGCATTCCCCGCGCCGGGCCGTGCTTACGCCGCGTGGCTGGCGCTGGCGATGCCTTCGGCCTGCATGAACTCCTTCAGCACGGCTCCTGTATGCGAAATGGCGTGGCGCTGCATGATGTGCTCGGGTGAGCCGGCTGCGACCAGGCGCCCGCCGCCCGTTCCGCCCTCGGGCCCCATGTCCACGATCCAGTCCGCTTCCGCGATGACGTCCAGGTTGTGCTCGATGACCACCACGGTATTGCCGGCCTCGACCAGGCGATGCAGTACGTGGATGAGCTTTTCCACATCGGCCATCGACAGCCCCACCGTGGGCTCGTCCAGCACGTACAAAGTGTGCGGAATGCGCGAGGCACGGCCGGTGGTGATGACGCCGTCGGTCAGCCTGGCCTTGGTCAGCTCGGTCACCAGCTTGATGCGCTGCGCCTCGCCGCCCGAAAGCGTGGGCGAGGGCTGGCCCAGCGTGAGGTAGCCCAGGCCGACGTCCTGCATGAGCTTCAGGGTGCGCGATATTTTTGAATGCGAGGCGAAATAGCCGATGGCGTCGTCGACCTCCATCTTGAGCACTTCGCCGGCGCTTTTGTCCAGCCACTTCACGCTTAGCGTGTCGCGGTTGAAGCGTTCGCCGCCGCAGGCGTCGCACGGCACTTTCACGTCGGGCAGGAAGCTCATTTCGATGGTGCGCATGCCCTGGCCTTCGCATAGCGGGCAGCGCCCCTCGCCGGTGTTGAACGAGAAGCGGGCCTGGGACCAGCCGCGCACCCGGGCTTCGCGTGTGCCGGCGAACAGTTTGCGCACATCGTCCCAGAATCCCACATAGGTGGCGGGGCAGGAGCGCGGCGTCTTGCCGATGGGCGTCTGATCGACTTCGAGCACGCGGTCGATCTGCTCCCAGCCGGTAATGCTGTCGCAGCCCAGCCATTCGGGGGCCTTGCGCTGGCTGACGGCGTGAGCAAGGTTGTGCAGCAGGACTTCGCGCGCCAGGGTAGATTTGCCCGACCCCGATACGCCGGTCACCACACTGAGCCGTCCAATGGGAATGTCCACGTCGGCATGGCGCAGATTGTGCATGTGCGCGCCTTGGATGCGCAGCATGGCGGTTTTGGCATCGACCGGCCGCCTGCCCTGCAGCGGGTGGGGCAGGGGATTTTTCAGGTACTTGCCGGTCAAGGAAGCGGGATTCTCGATGATGTCCTGCACCGTGCCTTGCGCCACGACCCGTCCGCCGCGTATGCCGGCGCCGGGGCCGATGTCGATGACGTGGGAGGCCCGCCGTATGGTGTCTTCGTCGTGCTCGACCACCACCAGGGTATTGCCGTTGCCCTCCAGTTGGGAAAGGGCGTTGAGCAGGATCTGGTTGTCGCGCGGATGCAGGCCGATGGTGGGCTCGTCCAGCACGTAGCACACGCCCTGCAGGTTGGAGCCCAGCTGGGCGGCCAGGCGGATGCGCTGCGCTTCGCCGCCCGAAAGCGTGGGCGCGGCGCGATCCAGCGCCAGGTAGCCCAGCCCGACTTCCTGCATGAAGTCAAGGCGGCCGCGGATCTCGGCGAGAATGTCGCGCGCGATCTCCACTTCGCGGCCCCGGCTGACCAGGCCGGCGAAGAAGGTTTGCGCTTCGGAAACCGACAGGCCAGCCAGTTGCGCGATGGAGCGGTCGCGCCAGAGAAAGGCGCGCGCTACCGGATTGAGCCGCTCGCCGTGACAGCTTTGGCAGACGGCGGCTTCGCCTTCGTACCAGGCATTCCAGGCGGCTTCTTCGCCGGTCTGCTCGGCGTCGAAATCCTTGAGCTGCAGCCCCGTGCCGAAGCAACTGGCGCACCAGCCGTGCTTGGAGTTGTACGAGAACATGCGCGGATCGGGCTCGGGAAAGCTGGTGCCGCAGCTTGGGCAGGCGCGTTTCACGGAAAAGTGCATTTGCCGGGGGCTGTCCGCCACGCCGGCCTCGCGCCGGTCGGCCAGCGTGGCGCCGTCCGTGGTCAGGTCGAGCAGCACGCTCAGGCTGCCGTGGCCGTGCTCGAGCGCGGCTCGTATGGCCTCGCGCAGTTGCGGCTCTTGCCGCGCATCGACCAGCAGGTCGGCGACCGGCAGCTCGATGGTGTGTTCCTTGTAGCGGTCAAGGCGAGGCCAGGGCGCCACGGGAATGAATTCGCCGTCGACCCGCAGATGGCTGTGGCCCTTGCCGCCGGCCCATTTGGCCAGGTCCGTGTAATAGCCTTTGCGCGCGGTGACCAGCGGCGCCAGGATGCCGATGTGCCGCCCCTTGTAGTCGCGCAATAGTTGCGCCGCGATCTGGTCGGCGGTTTGCGGCGCCACGGGCACGTGGCAGTCGGGGCACATTTGCGTGCCCAGCTTCACGTACAGCAAGCGCAGGAAATGGTGGATTTCCGTCATGGTGGCCACGGTGGACTTGCGCCCGCCGCGGCTGGTGCGCTGTTCGATGGCGACGGTGGGCGGGATGCCGTAGATGGCGTCGACGTCCGGCTTGCCGGCCGGCTGGACGATGGCGCGCGCGTAGGCGTTCAGCGACTCCAGGTAGCGGCGCTGCCCTTCGTTGAAAAGAATGTCGAAGGCCAGGGTGGATTTGCCCGAACCCGACACGCCGGTGATGACGGTGAAGGTGTCGCGCGGGATCGAGACATTGATGCCTTTGAGATTGTGTTCCCGCGCATTGACGATGTCGATGCTGTGCGCCTGGCGCTGCCGCTGTATGGCCGACTGCAGCGGCGTGCCGGCGTCGTCCGCGTAGCTGGCCGGGGGTTCGGCCGCCAGCACGGCCTGGCGCGAACGATCTTCGTAGACGATGGCCGTGGTGTAGTCGGCCAGCGCGCGGCCGGTGTGCGAAGCCGCGTTGCCCATGAGGTCCTGGGGCGTGCCCTGGCCGACGATGTACCCGCCGGCGTCGCCGCCTTCGGGTCCCAGGTCGATGATCCAGTCCGCGGCGCGCAGCACGTCCAGGTTGTGCTCGATGATGAGCAGCGAATGGCCGGCCGCCAGCAGCTTCCGGAAGGCGCGCATCAGCCGCGCCACGTCGTCGAAGTGCAAGCCGGTGGTGGGCTCGTCGAACAGGAACAGGCTGCCCTTTTTGGCGACCCGCGCCGACGAGATGCCGCTGCGGGCGGCCGCCGCCAGGTGGCCGGCCAGCTTGAGGCGCTGCGCTTCGCCGCCCGACAGCGTGGGCACGGGCTGGCCCAGCCGCACGTACTCCAGCCCCACGTCGGCCAGCGGCGCCAGGCCGTACTGCACGTCGCGCAGGCCGCTGAAAAACTCCAGGGCTTCGCTGACCGTCATTTCCAGGACTTCGTCGATGGAGGCGCTGCGGCCCAGGTGCTCGACGCGAACTTCCAGGATGTCGGGGCGGAAGCGCTTGCCGTCGCAGTCCGGGCAGCGCAGGTAGACGTCGGACAGGAATTGCATTTCCACATGCTCGAAGCCGGTGCCGCCGCAAGTGGGGCAGCGGCCGTCGCCGGTGTTGAAGCTGAACGTGCCCGCCGTGTAGCCCCGCTCGCGCGAGACGCCGGCCTGGGCGAACAGTTTGCGGATGGCGTCGAAAGCGCCCACATAGCTGGCCGGATTCGAGCGCGCGGTCTTGCCGATGGGGGTTTGGTCCACCATGACGACGTCGGCGATCTGCTCGATGCCCAGCAAATGCGTATGGGCGCCGGGGGACTCGGTGGGCTTGCCCTGCAGCTTGAGGATGGCCGGATACAGCACGTCCTGGATCAGGGTGGATTTGCCCGATCCCGACACGCCGCTGACGCACACCAGGCGGCCCAGCGGAACCGAGAGCGACACGTTCTTGAGATTGTTGGCGGTGACGCCTTCCAGCAGCAGCCGGGGCGTGTTGTCGGCGACCGGCATGGGGCGCGGCGCCTCGACATGCAGGCGCCCGCCCAGGTAGTTGCCGGTCAGGGTGTCGCTGTTGCGCAGCTGCTCGGGCGTGCCGTCGAAGACGATGCGTCCGCCGCGCTCGCCGGGCCCGGGGCCGATGTCCATGATGCGGTCGGCAGCCACCATGACCTGCGGATCGTGTTCGACCACCACCAGGGTGTTGCCGCTGGCGCGCAGGCGGTGCATGACTTCGACCACGCGATGCATGTCGCGCGGATGCAGGCCGATGGAAGGTTCGTCCAGAACGAACAGGGTGTTGACCAGCGATGTGCCCAGCGCCGTGGTCAGGTTGATGCGCTGGACTTCGCCGCCCGAAAGCGTGCGGCTTTGCCGGTCCAGGGACAAATAGCCGAGCCCCACGTCGCACAGGAATTTGAGTCGTGTGCGGACTTCTTCCAGCAGCAGTTCAAGCGCGGCATCCAGCGCGTTGCCGAAACTGAGCCCGGCGAAGAACTCGCGCACTTGCTGGATGGGCAGGCGCATGAGGTCGTGCAGACCCAGGCCGGGCAGGTCGTCGAGCTGCTCGCGGCTCCAGGCGGCCTGCACGGGCATGAACCTGGGGTAGGCGTCGTCCGCCTTGCCCTTGACTTCGCCCAGCCGCCAGAGCGTGGCGTCGGGCTTGAGCCGCGCGCCGCCGCAGGCCGGGCAGGGCGTGTACGAACGGTACTTGGACAGCAGCACGCGCACATGCATTTTGTAGGCGCGCGACTCCAGCCAGTCGAAGAAGCGCTGGGCGCCGTACCACTGGGTTTTCCAGGCGTGCATGCCGCCCTTCCAGTCGGGCGTCCCGCCTATGACCCATTGTTTTTCCGCTTCGCTGAGCTGGGCCCAGGGGATGTCCAGGCGTATGCCCGCCGGGCCGGCGTATTTTTCCAGCTCGGTCTGGCATTCCTTGTAGCTATTGGTTTGCCAAGGCTTGATGGCGCCGTCCCGCAGCGTTTTTTTCTCGTCGGGGATGACCAGGCCGTAGTCGATGCCCATGACGCGGCCGAAGCCCCGGCACGATTCGCAGGCGCCCAGCGGCGAGTTGAACGAGAAGGTGCTGGGCAGGGGGGCGGTGTATTCGATGTTGCATTGCGCGCAATGCAGGCGGTTGCTGAAGCGCCATGCGGTTTCGGGGGACTGCGCGTCGGACGAGGCATAGATGGTGATGTGCCCGTCGCCCTGCTTGAGCGCGGCGTCCAGCGCTTCCATGACGCGCGGCGTTTCGGCATTGCCGTAGCGGAAGCGGTCCTGTATGACGTGCAGGACGCGCTGCTGCTGGGGTTTGCCTGCCGCGCGTTTGGCCTTGCCTTTTTTCGCGGGCGTTTCATCGGGCGCTGCGTCGACGGTTTCTTCGTGGTGGATGCGGGTGTAGCCCTGCTGGTCCAGGTAGCCGCGTACTTCGCCTTCCGTGAAATTGGACGGGACGGCGACGGGGAAGGTGACGACCAGCCTGGGGTCGCCGGCCTGTGCGCGCTGCGCCAGCTCGCGGTAGATGGATTCGGCGCTGTCGCGCTGCACCCTGGCGCCGCAGCACCGGCAATACAGCCTGCCCATGCGGGCATACAGCAGTTTGAGGTGGTCGTTGAGCTCGGTCATGGTGCCCACGGTGCTGCGCGAGTTGCGCACCGGATTGACCTGGTCGATGGCGATGGCGGGCAGGATGCCTTCGATGCGGTCGACCTGCGGCTTGTCCATGCGGTCGAGGAACTGGCGCGCGTAGGGCGAAAACGTTTCCACATAGCGCCGCTGGCCTTCGGCGTACAGGGTGTCGAAGGCCAGCGAGCTTTTGCCGGAGCCCGAGACCCCCGTAAGCACCAGCAGTTCACCGGTGTTGATGGAAACGTCGAGGTTCTTGAGATTGTTCTGGCGCGCGCCAACGATGCGAATTTGAGAGCTCATGACTACACTGTGAAATACTGTTCTGGCCGTATTGCGGCGGCGGGCCGATTTTGACCGGAGCCCGAGTTACGGTAGAATGGCGGGTTAGGTAAGGTTTCAATGTTCTGGCTTACCCGGCCGTTTGGGGTTTATGCCAGCCAATTTAAGTTCCGGAGATTATTGTGGCAGAAATCAAACGTACGCGCCGTAACACCCTCGAGCGCCGTTGCCTGGGCAAGGCGTTCAAGCGTCTTTTCATCAAATCGCCCAAAGGCGTGTTCAAGATGCTTGAGAAAGTCAAACGCGTTTAAGAGTTTGTATCTTAAGTAAAAAAACCATGAGTTTTCGAACTTGTGGTTTTTTTTTTGGCTATCATGGTAAAAAATAGCGACAACAAGGCATCTTCATAAAAATGTCGAGCAAACCACGTTCGCGACGCCATCTTTTCACCGTCCTTACCCCCACCTACAACCGAGCCGATACGCTGCCGCGGGTCTACGCCTCGCTCACCGAGCAGACTTTCCAGGACTTCGAATGGGTCGTGATCGACGACGGCTCCAGCGACAACACGCGGGAAGTGGTTCAGGCGTGGCAGCAGCAGGCCCGTTTTCCCATCCGCTACATCTGGCAGACCAACCAGCATAAAAAGGCCGCCTTCAACCGGGGCGTGGCGGAATCCAGCGGCGAACTGGTGGTGGCGCTCGACAGCGACGACAGCCTTGACCTGAATGCGCTGGACGCCATGGCGCGCGCCTGGCAGGGCATTCCCGAGCGGGAGCGCTCCCGCTATGTCGCCATTACGGGCCTGTGCGCCCGCCCGAATGGAAGCATCGTCGGCGATATGTTCCCGCAGGACGAATTCGACGCCACCGCCATCGACATGTCGTTCAAGTATCGCGTCGGCGGCGAGAAGTTCGGCTGCATGAGCGTGGACGTGCTGCGCCAGTTTCCCTTTCCCGAGGACATTGCCGGCTTCGTGCCCGAGAGCCTGGTATGGCGCGCCATTGCGCGCGCGGGGTATCTGACGCGGTTCGTGAACCAGGTGTTCAGAACCTATTACGACAGCGCCGACTCCTTGTCGGCCCAAGGCCGCGCCAGCGGGGCGCAACATGCGGCGGGGCTGTGGCTGCTGGCCCAGGACACTGTGGTGGAGTGTTTGCCATGGTTTCGCTATCAGCCGGCCGAGTTTTTCAAGGCGGCGGCGCGTTACACCCGGTTCGCCATGCACCTGAAGCACGACGGCGCGAAGCTTCCATTGGCGGGGCGCCGCCTGAAGGGCCTTGGCGCCCGTGTTCTGGTTGGACTCATGTGGCCCGTGGGCGCCATGCTTTACTGGCGCGACCGGCGCAGGGCCTGATCGGCGCGGAGCCTGATAAGGGCCGCAGCCCATTCACAGGCAGGCATTCGAGGCGCCGGGGCTTTCGTCAGTGCAGAGTACGATGGGGTGGTTCGTCGAATAGATCTTTCAGGTCGTCGTCGCCCTCATCGTCGTCTTCGCCCAGGTCGTCGTCATCGTCGTCCGGCAGGGGCGCGTCGGTGAGTTCGAACGGCAGGACGCTGCGCAAATCGTCGCTCCAGGCGACCTCATCGCCGTCCTGGTCCACCTTGATGAATCGAACTCCCTCGATGTCCGACAGTTGCACCGCCCAAAGGTATTCGCAGTCGTAGACGTCGTCGCCGGGCTCCAGCCCGCCCTTGTTGCCGACGATGCGGGCGCCGGGTCCGCCGATCTGCACGATGACCTTGTCTTCGCCGCCGTCTTCGACGTCCAGGGGAATGGCGAAAATCACCCATTCGAATCCGGTTTCGCTGGCATCGACGACCTCGGCCAGCACAGGCTTGCCCATGAAGGCGCTTAGCGCGTCGGCGGTACGCCCGAGCAGGTCGAGTTCTTCGGCGGTGAAATTCAGGTCTGGGTCGGCGGATGGCATGTCGGTGGTTCAGGCGGAGGGTGGGGCCTTGGCCGCCGCGGCGATGCCGCGGTCGGACTGTGGCGTTGCAGCCTGATTTTAATGCATGTCCCGCGGGGCGCGCCCGGAGCGAGGTTTTATTTCGCGGGCCGGCCTACAATGGGAACCTTTGCAATTCTTAATTTCGTCTATCTGGTTGTTATGGCTCAATACGTTTATACGATGAATCGGGTCGGCAAGATCGTGCCGCCCAAGCGGCAGATCCTGCGCGACATCTCCCTATCGTTTTTTCCGGGCGCCAAAATCGGGGTGCTGGGCCTGAACGGCGCCGGCAAATCCACCCTGCTCAAGATCATGGCGGGTGTGGACACGGAAATCGAAGGCGAAGCCGTTCCTATGCCCGGTATCAAGGTAGGCTATTTGCCGCAAGAACCCCAGCTCGACCCAGAACACACGGTGCGCGCCTCGGTCGAGGAAGGCCTGGGAGAGCTGTTCTCGGCGCGCAAGCGGCTGGACGAGGTGTATGCGGCCTATTCCGAGCCCGATGCCGATTTCGACGCACTGGCCACGGAACAGGCCGAACTCGAGGCCGTCATTGCGGCGGCGGCGTCCAGCGGCTCGGACGACATCGAGCATCAAATGGAAATTGCCGCCGACGCCTTGCGCCTGCCGCCCTGGGATGCCGTCGTCGGCAAGTTGTCGGGCGGCGAAAAGCGCCGGGTGGCGCTGTGCCGGCTGCTGCTTTCCAAGCCCGACATGCTGCTGCTGGACGAGCCCACCAACCATCTGGATGCCGAAAGCGTCGAATGGCTCGAATTGTTCCTACGCCGCTTCCCCGGCACGGTGGTGGCGGTGACGCACGACCGCTATTTTCTGGACAATGCCGCGGAGTGGATACTGGAGCTGGATCGGGGCCACGGCATTCCCTGGAAAGGCAATTACAGTTCCTGGCTCGAGCAAAAAGACGATCGCCTCAAACAGGAAGAGGCCGCCGAGTCGGCGCGCCAGCGCACCATCACGAAAGAGCTCGAATGGGTGCGGCAGAATCCCAAGGGCCGCCAGGCCAAGGCCAAGGCACGCCTGGCCCGGTTCGAAGAGCTGTCGTCGCACGAATACCAGAAGCGCAACGAGACCCAGGAAATCTTCGTGCCGGTCGCCGAAAGGCTGGGCAACGAGGTCATCGAGTTCGAGAACGTCAGCAAGGGCTTCGGCGACCGCCTGCTTATCGACAACCTCAGCTTCAAGATACCGGCCGGCGCCATCGTGGGCATCATCGGCGCCAACGGCGCGGGCAAATCCACGCTGTTCCGCATGATCGCGGGGCAGGACAAGCCCGATGCGGGCGCGGTAAACATCGGCAAGACCGTCAAGCTGGCGTATGTCGACCAGTCGCGCGAGGCCCTGCCCGATGAAAAGACCGTGTTCGATGCGCTGTCCGACGGGGCCGACCTTATCACGGTCGGAAAGTTCGAAATGTCGTCCAGGGCCTATCTGGGCCGCTTCAATTTCAAGGGTGGCGACCAGAACAAGCTGGTGGGCAAGCTGTCGGGCGGCGAGCGCGGCCGCTTCCACTTGGCCAAAACCCTGATCGCCGGCGGCAACGTGCTGCTGCTCGACGAACCCTCCAACGACCTCGATGTGGAAACGCTCCGCGCGCTGGAAGACGCCTTGTTGGAATTCGCCGGCAGCGTGCTGGTCATCAGCCACGACCGCTGGTTCCTGGATCGCATCGCCACCCATATCCTGGCTTTCGAGGGGGATTCCCAGGTCGTGTTCTTCGACGGCAACTACCAGGAATATGAGGCGGATAAAAAGCGCCGCCTGGGCGACGAAGGCGCCAAACCCCGGCGATTACGCTACAAAGCGCTCAAATAAACGTAACATAAGGTGGAAAGAGGCCGTGCGAACGGCAAAACATGCCAGTGTCGTCGGGCCTTGTGTCCCGCCCCTGCTTCCCGCGTTTGTTACAAAATTAACAACCAGCTACGCAATCCGCTGGTGCTCAATTCCCGAATCGGGTATCGTGGTTACAAGAATAGTCCTATAGGAGTTCAACTATGAAAATCATCGATCTAGGCAAATTGGCGGCGGTAGGCTTGTTGGCGGTTTCCGCGGCGGGGTGTTCCTCGTGGGACAACATGAGTCATCGCCAGAAAAGCGCCGTGACCGGTGCGGGGATAGGCGGTGTCGCGGGCGCGGTAGTGACCGGCGGCGGTGTGCTGGGTACGGTAGGCGGCGCGGCCATCGGCGGCGTAATCGGCGACCAGGTCGGCAAGAATAAATAAGCCGCCCCGGCTTGCGCCGACCGGCGGGGCGCTTCGTGCCGCCCCCTGGTCCGCAAAAACCAAGGCCTGAGTTTACCGGTGCAGATCGGGACTCAGGCTTTTTTTATGAAGAGCGGGCTTCGGCCTGCGGCATTTCGATCTTGACCTCGAGGATTTCCAGGGAATCCTGGCGTTCGAGGTTGACCTTGATGTCGTTGGGGTTGATTTTGACGTAGCGGGATATGACCTCGACCAGCTCTTTTTGCAGGCGGGGAAGATAGTCGGGAGCGACGCCGTCGCCGCGTTCATTGATGAGGATGAGCTGCAGGCGGTCTTTGGCGACGCTGGCCGAGGTTTTTTTCTCGCCGAGAAGAAAAGAGAGGAAGGACATGTCATTTCCCTCCGAACAGGCGTTTGAACAGGCCGGGCTTTTCGTAATCGACGAAACGCAGCGGTTTCTCCTCGCCCAGGTAGCGGGCCACGACGTCCTGGTACGCCGCCGAGACGTCGCTGTCGCGCAGATGGATGGCGGGAATGCCCTGGTTGGAAGCCTGCAGCACGTCTTCGGACTCGGGGATGACGCCGATCAGCTTGATGCGCAGGATGTCTTCGATGTCTTGCAGCGAAAGCATTTCGCCGTCGGCGACGCGCTTGGCGTTGTAGCGGGTAAGCAGCAAGTATTCCTTGATGGGCTCGTCGTTGTTGACCGCGCGGTGGGACTTGGCCGAAAGTATGCCCAGGATGCGGTCGGAGTCGCGCACCGATGAGACCTCGGGGTTGGTGACGACGATGGCGTCGTCGGCAAAGTACGAGGCCATGAGCGCCCCGGTCTCGATGCCGGCGGGCGAGTCGCAGACAATGTATTCGAAGCCCATTTCCTTGAGGTCGTTGAGGGTTTTTTCGACCCCCTCTTTGGTAAGGGCGTCCTTGTCGCGGGTTTGCGAGGCGGGCAGCACGTACAGGTTCTCGAGCTGCTTGTCGCGGATCAGGGCCTGGTTCAGGGTGGCTTCGCCCTGGATGACATTGACGAAATCGTAGACGACCCGGCGCTCGCAGCCCATGATCAAGTCCAGATTGCGCAGTCCGACGTCGAAGTCGATGACCACCGTCTTGAATCCACGCATTGCCAGTCCCGAGGAAAAGCTGGCGCTGGTGGTTGTCTTGCCCACCCCGCCTTTACCGGAAGTCACTACAACAATTCGCGCCATGTCGATTGAATCCCTTTAGTCTTTGGTTTTATTAAATCACGTAATCGTAATGCAAAAATGCATGGAATTGGCCGTGAACGGCCGTTAAACAGTTATTGGGTTGGCAACAAAACTTATCCTGCCGACCCCGGGCCGGCGGTTGCGCCATGCAGCGCGCGTGTTTTGCCGCCGGCCTGTGGCTTCGTCGTTCAATGGGTGTCCTTGGCAAGGCTGGCGATGCGCAGCGTGTCGCCGTCGAGCTGGACGATGGCGGGCTGGTTGTGCAGGTTTTTGTCCAGTTGGGTCTCGATGACGCGATAAACGCCGGCGATGGCCAGCAGTTCGGGGTTCAACTGCGTGGTGAAGATGCGGGCGCTGGTGTCGCCGCGCGCGCCCGCCATGGCCTTGCCGCGCAAGGGGCCGTACACATGGATGTTGCCGTCCGCGATGACTTCCGCCCCCTGGCCGACCACGCCGATGACGATGAGGTCGGTATTGCGGGCATAGATGCGCTGGCCCGAGCGCAGCTGGCGGTTGATGATCATGGCGGCGGGCGCCACGGCGGGGGCGGCATCTTGGGCCCCCTGCGCGGGAGGCGCCGACGGCGCGACGACAGGCACTTCTTTGTCGGGAGCGGGAGTGCTGGCCGGCCGCACTGGAGCCGCCGACAGGTCGACCAGCGCCAGCCCGCTGGCCCGTGCGGCCTCGAGGTTCGCGCCGGAGGCCACGACCCCGATGGGGTGCAGGGCGTGCCCGCGCAGCGCTTGCAGCAGGGCTTTCCAGTCGACGGTTTCTTCGAGGCCCGAGGCATCGACGACCACGGGCTCGTTTTCAAAGAACGAGCCGGCGTCGCGCATGCGCTGGTCCAGCGTGGCGATCAGCGCTTCCAGGTCGTGGTCGTGCAGGACAATGCGCACGGCATACAGCGTGGCGCTTTTGAAGTCGAGCGCGGGTTGTTCTTTGGGCGAAGAGGAATTACTCACGATATGTCTTTATCAGGGAGCTTTGCCTCGACAAAATACCAGAAAGTCGGGGCAAAGCCGAGTGTTTTGCGTTGCGGCGTGGGACGAAAGGCGTTCGGGCTTCAAATCCAGGAGTCTTTGAGGGTGACCGCGCGATTGATGACGGGCTTTTCCCGGGTGGAGTCGATGCGGTCGGCGACGAAATAGCCCAGCCGCTCGAATTGCCAGCAGGAGTCGGGGTCGGCGTGGGTGCCGGGCTCGATCCAGCCTTGCACGGCCTGGAAGGAGTCGGGGTTCAGGGCGTCCAGGAAGTTCTTGTCGCCGGCGTCCGGGTGCGGGTCGGCGAACAGCCGGTCGTACAGGCGGATCTCGGCCTGGACGGCGTGCGCCGCGCTGACCCAGGTAATGGCGCCCTTGACCTTGACGGCGTCGGCGCCCGGGGTTCCGCTTTTTGTGTCGGGCAGGTATTCGACATGCACTTCGGTGATTTCACCATCGTCGTTCTTGACGCAGCCGGTGCATTTGACGACGTAGCCGTACTTGAGGCGCACCATGTTGCCAGGGAACAGCCGGAAGTATTTCTTGGGCGGATCTTCGCGGAAATCGTCGCGTTCTATCCATAGCTCGCGCGAAAAGGGAAACTCGCGCTGGCCGGCTTCGGGGTTGTGCGGGTTGCGGGGCGCGTGGCAAAGCTCGGACTGGCCTTCGGGGTAGTTGGTGACGACCAGCTTGAGCGGGTCGAGCACGGCCACGCGGCGGTCCGCCTTGGGGTCGAGGTCGTCGCGCAGGGCTTGTTCGAGCACGCTGTAGTCGATGCGCGAATCGGCCTTGGACACGCCCAGCCGCTCGCAGAACAGGCGGATGGATTCCGGCGTGTAGCCGCGCCGGCGCAGTCCGGCCAATGTGGGCAGGCGGGGGTCGTCCCAGCCGTTGACGTAGCCTTCGCGCACCAGCTCCAGCAGCTTGCGCTTGCTGGTGACGACATAGCTGAGGTTGAGACGGGCGAATTCGTATTGATGCGGCAGGGGGCGTGCCAGCTCGCCCAGGTCGGCCAGCTTGTTGAGTATCCAGTCGTAGAAGGGGCGCTGGTCTTCGAACTCCAGCGTGCAGACGCTGTGGGTGATGCCCTCCAGCGCGTCCTCGACGGGATGGGCCCAGGTGTACATGGGGTAGATGCACCACTTGTTGCCGGTGCGGTGGTGGTGCGCATGCCGGATGCGGTACAGCGCGGGGTCGCGCAGGTTCATGTTGGGCGATGCCATGTCGATCTTGGCGCGCAGGACCAGGCTGCCGTCCGGGTGCTTGCCGTCGCGCATTTCCTGCAGCAGAGCCAGGGATTCCTCGGCGGGGCGGTCGCGCCAGGGCGAGTTCGTGCCTTTCTCCGTGAGCGTGCCGCGGGTGGCGCGCATCTGGTCGGCGGTTTGTTCGTCGACGTAGGCGTTGCCCGATCGGATGAGCGCCTGCGCGAAGCCGTACATATAGTCGAAGTAGTCGCTGGCGTAGTAAAGATTGCTCTCGTCCTGGCTTTCCCAGGTAAAACCCAGCCACTTGACCGTGTCGATAATGGCGTTGACGTATTCGTCGTCTTCTTTTTCCGGGTTGGTGTCGTCGAAGCGCAGATGGCAGGCGCCCTGGAAGTCGCGGGCCAGCCCGAAATTCAGGCAAATGCTTTTGGCGTGGCCGATATGCAGGTAGCCATTGGGTTCCGGTGGAAAGCGCGTGCGGATTCTGGCGGCGTCCAGGCCGCCCTGCTGTTGCACCGAAGCCGGGCCGGGCCTGCCCGACCAGCGTTTGCCGGCATAGGCGCCGTTGGCCAGATCCTGTTCAATTATGGTGCGCAGAAAATTGGACGCCGGGGCTGTCGAAGAAGAGGAAGTCATACGGGGGTTGGAAAAAGACGGAAGTATCCAGTGAAATAAGCATTTTGCCACGTTCGGCGCCATTTGCCCTGTGCGGGATTCCAGGCCGGCCTCCAAACTGGCTAAACTGTGTCCTGTTTGATTGGTTCGTGTATTTATATTCGGATGCATGGGCTCGTCAGGCAAGGCGCAAACCACAGCGATAGCCGTAGCTATCGCGCGGATTTGCAACACCGCATGGCGAGTTCAGGCGCCGAAGATAAGTATTCGAATTAGTCAAACAGGACACTAGCGTTCATTATGACAAACTTGAACCTCTGGCTATCCCAGACGCAGTTCTTCTTGAGCCTCGGCTTCTTTTCGATCTTCTTGGCGATCGAAATCGGGTTGGCCTGGGTTCTGCTGTTCTTCAAGATCGGCGCTTCATTCAGCGCGCGCGCGGGATGGACGGATGCGTATCGATTCTGGGTGCGGGTGTTCGCCCTGGCGGTCATCCTCACGCTGGCATCCAGCATGCCCGTCCTGATTCAGGTCGGCAGCCTGTGGCCGGCCCTCATGGACAAGATCGGCGACGTCGCGGGGCCTTTGCTGGCCGGCGCCATCCTCACCACCTTCATCTTCAAGTCCTGCTTCCTGGGGGCCATGCTGTTCGGGCAGCGCTATGTGTCCGAACGCATCCATACGGTTCTCGTCCTGATGGTTGCCGTGGGCGTAACCGCCGCCGCCGGCTGGCTCACGGTGCTGCTGGCCTGGATGCAGGCTCCCGCCGGCGCCTTGCTGGTGGATGGGCAGTATGCGGCGGTGGAGTGGGGCGATATTGTCCTCAATCCCTTCGCGGGGTGGATGTTCGGCCTGCTGCTGGTCGTTGCGGCGCTGACCGCGGCTTTTCTGCTCATGGGGGTCAGCGTGCGCCAGGCCTTTCGCCATCCCCTGGTGGAAGGCGAGCATCTGGCGTTCCGCACCGGGCTGTTCGCGGCCATGGCGGGCGTAGTGGCGCTGGCGGTCGCCGTGGCCGGCTACGGGCAGCAAGTCGCGCTGCACCAGCCGGGCAAGGCGGCGGCCACGGCCGCCTATTGGCATAGCGGCGTGCAGCCCGATCTGGTGTTGGCGGCATGGCCCGACCAGGCCCGCGGCGTCAACCGCGCCGCCCTGCTGTGGCATCACGCCGGAGGCCGCTGGCTGTCGCATGACGACAAGGGCGTGCCCATCGGGCTGGACCGGATTTCAGGCATGGCTCCCCCCGTGGCGCTGACTTTCTGGTCGTTCCGCCTGGTGCTTGCGGCCTGGCTGGCCATGGCCGTTCTGGCCTGGGGCACGTTCTGGCGCCTGCGCAAAAGGCAGTACGATCCGGGCGTGCTGTCGGAAACATGGCGCCGGATTGTCGCGGGCATGACGTTTTCGGGCTGGGTGCTGGGTCTGGCCATCATGTGCCATATGCTGTTCGGCCTGGCGCCGTACGCGGTCAACGGCGCCATCACGCTGGCCGAGATCGTCGGCGATACCAGCCCCAATGTGCTGATGGCGGGCCTGGCGGCGTATGTGCTGGTCTATGCCGTGCTGCTGTACGGCTTTTTCCAATTGCTGACGCACATCGTGCGCTACGGCGTGGTGCCGATCGCGCGGCGCAGGGGGCGGGCATGATAGATACCCTGGTCAGTCTGTTGGGAATCAACGCCCAGGATCCTTCCTTCTGGATGCCCCTGGTCTTCATGGGCCTGCTGTTCGCCACCATCGTGGCCGGCACGGTGCTGGACGGCTTCGATATCGGCGTGGGCTGCCTGGTGCTGTTCGCGCCGCGCGAGCTGCGTCCGCGCATGCTGTCGCTGCTGAGTCCATGGCGCGACGCCAACGAGTTCTGGCTGTTCCTGGGCATGGGCCTGTTCGTGGCCGCGTTTCCGCACGCCTGGGGCAGCATCATGGGGCAGCTGTATCTGCCCCTGGCGTTGCTGGCCCTGGGCGTGTTGCTGCGTTCGGTGTCGTTCGAGCTGCGCTTGCGCTCTCCCATCGAAATGCAGGGGCGCTGGCTGAAGGGTTTTGCCGTGGGGTCGCTCATCACCGCCGTGGCGCACGGTGTGCTATTGGGCCAATTGGTGGTGTCCTACCAGACCGATCTCGGCTATATGTGGTTCTCGGCGTTTCTGGGCGTGTGCGCGCTGCTGGCCTACTGCCTGCTGGGGGCGTCGTGGCTCATCATGCGCGTGCGCGGCGAACTGCGCGTGCGCGCCGTCATGTGGGGCCGGCATGTCGTGCGCTGGACCGCCGCGGGCTCGGTCGGGGTTTCCGTGGTGCTGGCGTTCGCCAACAGCGGGGTGTTCCTGAAATGGAGCGACGGCCCGCAATGGCCGCTGGTCGTGGGCTTGTGGGGGCTGTTGCTGGCCTGCTTCGTTACCATCGAGATGTGCCTGCAGCGCATGATCAACAGCAGCTACCGCAATACCGCGCTGCCTTTTGCCATGACCTTGCTGATCTTCCTGATAACACTGGGGGGGATGGGCTACAGCTTTTTCCCCTACCTGGTGCTGGACGACATCACCATCTGGGACGCCGCCGCCTCGGTGGGCTCGCTGCGGCTAATTCTGGCGGCGGCGGTCGTGGCCCTGCCGGTCGTGCTGATCTTCAACCTTTGGGTCTACTGGCGCATGTTCGGCTTGTCCAAGCCGCCTTCCCCGCCCAAGTTCAAAGGTTAGCCTGTGCCGCGCCAGGCACAAACAGTCCGTGGGGGCTGGCGAACCAGCCAAACAGCACACACTAGGTTGCGGATTCCGGGCCTTCCTCCAGCGGCAGCGTGATGGTGATCTTCAGGCCGCCCCAGGGGGCTTCGCCCAGGGTCAGGGCGCCGCCATGAGCCCGGGCGATGGCATTGGCCAGCGCCAGGCCCAGGCCGACCGAACCGGTGCGCGTTCGCGCGTCGTCCAGGCGCGAAAACGGCCGCAGCGCTTCGGCGCGGCGCGCCTCGGGAATGCCTTTGCCATGATCCGAGATGGTCAGGACGGCGTTGCCGCTGTCGGCGCCCAGGGTGATTTCGACGGGCGGCGCGGCATAGTTCATGGCATTGGTGACGAGGTTGTCCAGCAGCCGGCCCAGCGCCAGGCGATCGGCCTTGACCATGAGCGGGGCGCTCACCGTTTCCCGCAGCTCGACCTGGCTGCCGGCGCTTTTCCAGGCTTCCACTTGCTCGTCCAGCCACGCCGCCATGTCCATGGCGGCGAAGCGGTAGGTGTTGGGGTCGGTGCCGCGCACGAAGCCGATGAATTGGTCGACCATGCGCTGCATGTCCTGGATGTCGTGTCGTATACCGTCCTTGAAGGCCGAGTCGTCGATCATCTCGATGCGCAGCCACATGCGCGACAGCGGTCCTTTCAGGTCGTGCGGCAGTCCCGCCAGCAGGGTGTGCCGCACGGCGTTCGATTCGGCCAGGGCATCGAGCATGGCATTGAAGCGTTCGCCCAGGATGCGGGTTTCGGATGGGCCCGATGGCACGACGCGCTGCGGCTGGCCGGCCGCGAGCTGGTCGGCCGCGGCCACCAGGCGTGTAATCGGCCGGGTGATGTGCCAGGAGAATGCGGCGGAGATCAGCAGCAGCAGGCCCATGCCCGCCAGCCAGACCAGAGTGATCGGCATGGGGTCCGGGGGGGCGATGCGATCGAGCGGAATCACCAGCCACTCGCGGTTGTCCCGCGCATCGTCGTCGCCGGCCGCGGCGGCGCCGGCGAAGGGCGGGTCGTCGGGGATCAATGAAATGTACAGCCGCGGCACGCGCCCGCGCGACAGGCCGACGCGGGTGCCGTCGTCGAGCTTTTCGTTCAGTGCATCCACAAACTGCTTGAGGTCCTGCCGCATATTGGACGGCATGGGCGGCGGAGGAGGCGGCCGGTCGGGTCTACCCCTGCGGAACTCGCGGAATTCGCCCAGCCTGGGGGGCTCGGGCGAATCGGGCGGTTCGCCATGGGGCGGTGGCGGGCGCATTTCCTGGCGGCGCAGGCCGATTTCGCGCGACCATAGATGCCATTCGTTATGGGAAGCCTGGCGCACGAACCCCGCGCGCTCGTCGGGAGGAATCTGGGCCAGGGCGGCGCGCACGGTGCGTATGGTGGTGGCCACGACATCGACGGTGACGCCCTGGGTGACCTTTTGGCGATAGTAGTTGACGGTGGCCAGCGTGGCCGCCTGCACCAGCAGTATCGTGCCCAGTGTCAGCAGGATCAGCCGGGCGTGGAGGGAGCGCAGGAAATTAAGAAACCGCATGGCCGGCCGTTATGGGGAAAATCGGTAGCCGACGCCCCAGACGGTTTGTATCCAGCGCGGCTGCTTGGGGTCGTCTTCGATGGCCCGCCGCAGGCGCAGGATGGCGATGTCGATGGCGCGGTCGTTGCGTTCGCCTTCGTCGTCGTCGCGCGCCAGCGCCAGCAGGCGGTCGCGTGAAAGCGGCTTGCCGGCGTTGTTGACCAGCGCCTCCAGCAGATTGACCTCGCCGCCGGTGAGCTTGATGAGTTCGCCGTTTTTGGACAACTGGCGGGTGGCCGGGTCGAAGATGAACGGCCCGAAAGCCACGGGTTTTTCCTTGACGAGGGCGGAAGCGCCCTTTTTGCGGCGCAGGACCGACGTAATGCGCGCCAGCAGTTCGCGTGGGTCGAAGGGCTTGCCCAGGTAGTCGTCGGCGCCCGCTTCCAGACCGATGACCCGGTCCACGGTTTCGTCCCGCCCGGTCAGCAGGATGATGGGAATGTCTTCGCCAAGCTGGCGCAGTCGCCGGCAGGCATCGGCGCCATCGCCTTCGGGCAACATGCGGTCGAGGACGACGAGGTCGGGGCTGAAGCGCTGGATGCGGGATTCGAGGTCGCGGGCGTCGGGCGCCAAAAGCGTATCATAGCCGTGTCGGTTAAGATAATCGGCCAATAATTGCCGCAGGGCGGGGTCGTCGTCGACAACCAGCACTTTGATCAGAATGTCGTCCATGATGCAAGTGTGCCTATCGATGCTTCGGCTTGCAAGCCGTGCGAAATAAACTGAAATACCTATGGACTGCTTGGTTGATTCGAATACTCCGGTTCGGCGTCCGGCCGGCCATGCGGCCTTGCCATTTTTACGGATTCCCGTCATCCACGGCATATGGAGCGTGAATGAATGATGTGCTGAGCGCAACGCGCGACCGACTCAAGCGCTGGGAGTGGCTGTCGGCATCGCCCGCCATGCTGCTGTGGGCCGCCGTCGTGGGTGTGCTGGGGGCGCTGGCCACTGTCCTGTTCCACCAAGGTATTTTTCTGGTGCAGCGCTTGTGCACCGGCGGGTCGGGCTCCATTTCGGGGGTCATCGGCAGTTTGCCCTGGTATGGCCGGATCGTATTCCCGGTGCTGGGCGGCGTCGTCGCCGGCCTGCTTTTGCAGTGGGCCGCCAAAATAAAAGCGGGCAGCAATTCCGACTACATGGAGGCCGTCGCCATCGGCGATGGCCGTCTTTCCATACGGCAAGGCCTGCTTCGGTCGTTGTCCTCGCTGTCGTCGGTGGCTTCGGGCGGCTCCATCGGGCGCGAGGGCGCCATGGTGCACCTGGCGTCGCTATGCGCGTCGGCCATCGGCCGCTTCGCGTATTTCGACACGGCCCGCCTGCGCCTGCTGGTTGCCTGCGGCGCGGCGGCCGGCGTGGCCGCCGCGTACGGCTCACCCATTGCCGGTGCGCTGTTCATCGCCGAGATCGTGCTGGGCACCATGGCCATACAAAGCGTCGGGCCCTTGCTTATCGCCGCCGCCGCATCGCACATCACCATGCGCTGGACGGGGCACTACCATCTTACCTATCCGGTCGCCGACAGTGGCGCGGCGCTGAGCGTCGATCACATCCTGCCGTTCGTGGCGCTTGGCCTGGTGTCGGGCGCCGCGGCGCCGCAGTTCCTCCGGCTGCTCGACCTGGCCCGCAAGGGGTTTCGCAGCTTGAAGCTGCCGCTGTCGCTGCGGCTAGGCCTGGGCGGATTGTTCCTGGGCGGCCTGCTGGTGTTCATGCCGAAGATGGCCGGCAATGGCTACAGCGTCATCGTGTCGCTGCTGCACGATCCCTGGGCCTGGCAGGCCGTTGCATTGGTGCTGGTGTGCAAGGTGGCCGCCACCATGTTCACCGTGGGTTCCGGCGCGGTGGGCGGCGTGTTCACGCCCACCATTTTCGTGGGCGCGGCATTCGGCTCCTTGTTCGGCCAGGCGGTGCTGCTGGTCTGGCCGGGGCTGGCGATTTCCCCCCACCTGTTCACCCTGGTGGGCATGGGGGCCTTCCTGGGAGCGGCGACTGGCGCGCCGCTCATGGCCATACTCATGATTTTCGAGATGACGCTCAGCTACCAGGTCGTCGTCCCGCTGATGCTGGCCTGCGTGCTGGCCTATTTCATGTCGCGCACCATTGCCGAAGTGGCCATGTACAACGTGACGCTGGCCCGCGAACGGGATATCGTCCTGCGCCGGCGCCTGCGCAATACGCAGTTGGCCGAACTGGTGCGGCCGGCCCAGACCGTCATACCAACCACGGCGCCGCTCAAGGATGCGGCGCAGATGTTCCTGGAGTACCCCGTCAAGTACCTCTATGTGGTGAACGAGGGCAATGTCTTTCAGGGCGTGATAGCCCAGCAGGATCTGACAAGCATGCTGCTGGTGCAGGGCGACGTGCAGGAAACCAAGGCCGGCGACGTCCTGCGGCTGGACTTCGTAAAGCCCTTGCATCCGGACATGGGCCTGGACGAGGCCCAGGATCAGTTCGTCAAGTTCCAGGGCGAGCGCCTGCCGGTCGTCAGCCGCGGCGACGAAGCGGTGCTGCTGGGCGTGGTCTACAAATCGTCGTTGCTGGAAAAGTATTCGGCGCTCAAGAAGTCGCTGGACCAAAGCGGCGAAGCCCTGCTTGATACTTCTTCCAGAAAATCCTAGGATTGGTCTTTGGCTTTCCGGCGCAGCCCGCGCCGAAGGCCGATTGCTTCAAAAGTTAGTCGTGTCTATGTCTTTGCCTTTTCGTTCCATGTGTTTTTGCGTGGCCGCTGTCCTGGCCGGCGGCGTTGCGCAGGCGCAGCGCTATGCCGCGCCGGATCAGGACGCTTCCTTCAGCTCCGCCTTGCAGGAGCTCGCGCCCGCCCAGCCGCACGCCGTCACCCAGATCAGTCTCGATCCGCCGGAGCCCCTGCCTGCGCTTTTGCCTGTCGAGGTTTCGGACGAAGTCGATGCCCCGGGAACCGGCAAGTCCTTGTTGCCGCCGCCCGAGGCGATCCTGCAGATCGATCCCGCTTACTCGCGCAACTTGTCGTCGTCCTTGCTGCGGGCCGGCGCCGGCAAGACCGGTATCCAGCCTCAGGGCGCGTCTGGCGCCTCCAGGCAGGTATCGATCATGGGGGCGGGCAAGACGGACACCTGGACGCTGGGCGCCGACAACTGGCGCTACTCGCGTTCCGACGGCACCAACCTGGTGCTGGGCAACGACTGGTCAAACGGCTCGGTGCTGGACGACAAGGCCCGCCTGGGCGGCGTCGCGCTCACTCAGTCCAGCCTGGGCAGCGCCAAGGAGGGCAGTTGGCAATATTCCGTCCGCATAGGCGCCCTGGATTACTCGGGCGACCCCGGCAAGCCGGGAGGGCTCACATACGGGCCCCGGGCCGGCGAGGGCGTGCTGCAATACGGCGTGAGCCAACGGTTGTCGCTGGAGACGCAAACCCAATGGACGCAGGGCCTGGCCGTAAGCGGCATCGGCGGCAAGTATGCGACGCGGGGCTGGGGCGCCTGGCAACTGGCGGTGGCCAAGGCGTCGCGCGACCTGAACGACGGCTGGCGCTATCGTGTCGGCTATCGGGCCGACGTGCTGGACTCGCTGAGCCTGGGCTGGGTTCACGATGAAAGCAGCAACGGCTTTTCCGACCTGGCCAGCTATCGCGATGCGTCGCTCGATGCGGGACGCAACCGCCATCGCTGGTCGGCCACCCTGAAGCTGGGACGCTGGGGCGATTTGAACGGCTCGTTCGAGCAGGTGTCCTCGGCGACGGGCTACCTCAAGCGCCAGTTCGGCCTGACCCAGCAGTTCTGGTACAGCCCCAATCTGCGGGTCTCGCTGAAGGCCGACCGCGAATTGATCACCGGCGACTACGACGTGGGCGTGAACTTCGCCGTCCCGGTGTTCTAGTTGAGTTCGTAGCCAGGGGCGTACGGACGCCTTTTGCTGGGTTGGCGCCGGCTTCGAACGTTATGGGCGCGCCGGCTTGATACGGGCAGCCAAGGGGCTAAAATGGCCCTTTGAGTTTTCAGGGTATGCGCGGGCTTTGCCGTGGTGGCCCGTTTATTTACGTTTGCCGAATGCCCTCATCCTCGACTTCCCCTCTTGATATTCTGCAGCAGGTTTTTGGCTACGATTCGTTTCGCGGCGATCAGCATGCCATCATCGAACATCTGGTGCACGGGGGGGATGCCCTGGTGCTGATGCCCACGGGCGGCGGCAAGTCTTTGTGCTACCAGATACCCGCTCTGGCCCGAAAAGGCTGCGGCGTGGTGGTTTCGCCGCTCATCGCCCTGATGCAGGATCAGGTCGACGCCTTGCTCGAGCTTGGCGTGCGCGCCGCCTTCCTCAACTCCACCCAGGACTGGCGCACGGCGCGCGAGGTGGAGCAAGCCTTTCTGGCCGGCCAACTGGATTTGCTGTACGTGGCGCCCGAGCGCCTGCTTGCCGACCGCTGCCTGGACATGCTTTCGCAAGGCAATATCGCCCTCTTCGCCATCGACGAGGCGCACTGCGTATCGCAGTGGGGCCACGATTTTCGCCCGGAATACCTGGAGCTTTCCATACTTTCCGAACGCTGGCCGCAGGTGCCGCGCATTGCGCTGACCGCGACGGCCACCACGGTCACGCGGCGCGAGATCGCGCAGCGCCTGAACCTGACGGACGCCCGGCATTTCGTGGCCAGCTTCGACCGTCCCAATATCTGCTACCGCATCGTCGAGAAAAACGACGTCAAGCGTCAATTGTTGCAGTTCGTCCAGGCCGAACACACGGGCGATTGCGGCATTGTGTATTGCCTGTCGCGTTCGCGGGTCGAGGACACGGCGGCATTCCTGTGCAGCCATGGCATCAAGGCTCTGCCTTACCACGCGGGGCTCAGCGCAAGCGTGCGCGCGGCCAACCAGTCCCGCTTTCTACGTGAGGACGGCCTGGTCATGGTGGCGACGATTGCCTTCGGCATGGGCATCGACAAGCCCGACGTGCGATTCGTGGCGCATATCGACCTGCCCAAATCGGTCGAGGGCTATTACCAGGAAACCGGCCGAGCCGGCCGCGACGGCGAACCCGCGACGGCCTGGCTGGCCTATGGGCTGCAGGATGTCGTGCAGCAGCGGCGCATGATCGACGAGTCCCCCGGCGACGACGTGTTCCGCCGGCGCCTGGGCACGCAGTTGGATGCCATGCTGGGCTTGTGCGAAACCGTGAACTGCCGGCGCCAGCGGCTGCTGGCCTATTTCGACCAGAGCATCGAGCCTTGCGGCAATTGCGACACCTGCCTGGAGCCGCCCGAAGCCTGGGACGGCACGGTGGCCGCGCAGAAGATTCTTTCCGCCGTGTATCGCTTGTGGCGCGAACGCGGGCAGCGCTACGGCGCGGGCCATCTCATCGACATCCTGCGCGGCAAGCTCACCGACCGCGTCAAGCAGTACGGGCACGAAAGCCTGACCGTCTTTGGCGTCGGAGCCGACCTTTCCGAGCAGGCCTGGCGGGGCGTATTGCGGCAATTGCTGGCGCAAAGCCTGTTGGCGGTGGATCACGAGGGCTATGGCACTTTGGCCCTTACCGACGGCAGCCGCGCGGTGCTGCGGGGTGAAACCACCTTGATGTTTCGCCGCGAGCCGGAAAAGAAGGCGCGCGCGGCGTCCCGCTCGCCGCGCGGCAAGGCCGCCGACGTCGTGCTCTCGCCCGAAGCCCAGCTGCGTTTCGAAGCCTTGCGCGCCTGGCGGGCCGAGGTGGCGCGAAGCCATGGCGTTCCCGCCTACGTCATTTTCCACGACGCCACGCTGCGCGACGTCGCCGAGCGTTGCCCGCAATCCATCGAGGATCTGGGCATGATCAGCGGGGTGGGCGTGCGCAAGCTGGAAGCCTACGGCGAGGATCTGCTGCGCTGCGTGCGCATGGCGCTGGCGGGCTAGCGTTTTTGCGGATCGAAAGCGTGCAATGAACAGCCCCGGACGGGGCGAAGCGGATCGGGCGTCATTCGAAAAGGTCGCCTGTGCCGCTGGCCTTGGGGGCGGACAGGCCCAGGTGGCGCCAGGTGGTTTGCGTGGCCATGCGTCCGCGCGGGGTACGCTGCAAATAGCCGTGCTGGATGAGATAGGGCTCGATGACGTCTTCGATGGTGTCGCGCTCTTCGCCGATGGCGGCCGCCAGGCTGTCCACGCCAACCGGGCCGCCGTCGAACTTGTGGACGATGGCTTCGAGCAGCTTGCGATCCATGAGGTCCAGGCCCTGCGGGTCGACTTCCAGCATGGACAGGGCGGCGTTTGCGGTCTCGACGTTGATGACCCCGCTGTTCTTGACGTCGGCATAGTCGCGCACGCGGCGCAGCAGGCGGTTGGCGATGCGCGGCGTGCCGCGAGCCCGGCGCGCGATTTCGGCGGCGCCGTCCTGCGTGATGTCGACATTGAGCAGATGCGCGCTGCGCGTCACGATGCGGGTAAGGTCGCCGGTGTTGTAGAACTCCAGCCGCGACACGATGCCGAAGCGGTCGCGCAGCGGATTGGTAAGCATGCCGGCGCGCGTGGTGGCGCCCACCAGGGTGAACGGCTGCAGGTCGATCTTGACGCTGCGCGCGGCGGGGCCTTCACCGATGAGGATGTCGATTTGAAAGTCCTCGAGCGCCGGGTAGAGGATTTCCTCGACCACGGGCGACAGGCGGTGGATTTCATCGATGAACAGGACGTCGTTTTTTTCCAGATTGGTCAGCAAGGCGGCCAGATCGCCCGGACGCTCCAGGACGGGGCCCGAGGTCTGGCGCAATTGCACGCCCATTTCGTGCGCCACGATATGGGCCAGCGTGGTCTTGCCCAGGCCCGGCGGGCCGAACAGCAAAACGTGATCGAGCGATTCCTGGCGCATCTTCGCCGCGGCGATGAAGATTTCCAGTTGCTCGCGCACCCGGTTCTGGCCGACGTAGTCGTCGAGCATGCGCGGACGCAGGGCGCGTTCCACCGAGTCCTCGTTGGGCGAAATGCTTTGCGGGGCGACAAGGCGGGAAGCGCCAGCGGCGACGCTGGACAGGGGGTCGGAGTGTATGGCCATGGCTATCGGCTGCGGCAGGAAACGTTAGGGCAATCGTACACCATCAACCCCGCGACAGGGACTTCAGCGCCAGGCGTATGCCTTCCGACACCTCGACGCCTTCCGGCAGGCCTTTCAGAGCCGCCTGCGACTCGCTTTGCGAATAGCCCAGCGACAGCAGGGCGTTCAGGATGTCGTCCCGGCCCGAGGGCGGGCCGCCGCTTGCCGTGCCCAGGTCGGCGCCGAGCTTGCCGCGCAGTTCCAGCAGCAGCCGTTCGGCCGTCTTCTTGCCGATGCCGGGCACGCGGGTAAGGCGGCCGGTTTCTTGCTGGGTGACCGCGCTGGCCAGCTCTTCGGTCGTCATGCCCGACAGCACGGCCAGCGCCGTGCGCGCGCCGATGCCCGTAACCTTGATCAGGGCGCGGAAGGTGGCGCGTTCCTGGGCGGTGGAAAAACCGTACAGGATGTGGGCGTCTTCGCGCACCGCAAGATGGGTGAACAGAGTGGCCTTGGCGCCGGCTTCGGGCAGATTGTAAAGCGTGCTCATGGGCACGTCGATTTCATAGCCCACGCCGCCGACGTCGATGCATACGGTCGGGGGCGTTTTTTCCAGCAGGGTGCCGGTAATGCGTCCTATCATCGGAACGTCCTTAATATGTGTTAACAGGGCCTAACGAGTCAGGCGTCCGCCGCGCAGGCGCACGCTCTTGGTGCCTGGCAATTGGCCGCGTTGGGCCAGGCGGTCGACCATGGGGCCCACGTGCGCGTGGCATATGGCGCAGGCCAGCGCGTCGGCCGAGTCGGCGGCGGGCAGGCCGTCCAGGCTCAGCAAATGCTGCACCATGCGCTGCACCTGCTCTTTGGCCGCATGGCCGTTGCCGACCACCGATTTCTTGATCTGCAGCGCTGTGTATTCGTGAACCTGCAGCCGGCTGTCGGCCAGCGCGCACATGGCGGCGCCGCGCGCCTGGCCCAGCAGCAGGGTGGAGCTGGGGTTGGCGTTGACGAAGACTTTTTCCAGCGCGGACACCGTGGGCGAAGTCGTTTCCACGACCTCGCGGATATTGTCCAGTATGACTTTCAGGCGCTCGGCCAGGGGAAGGTCGGACGGCACGACGATGGTGCCGCTGGTGACATACTGCAGGCGCATGCCCTGGGCGTCCACGACGCCGAAGCCAGTGCGCCGCAAGCCCGGATCCACTCCCAGGATACGCATTGGCGCCTAGTGCCTGAAGTGCCGGGCGCCGGTGAAGACCATGGCGATGCCGCGCTCGTTGGCGGCCGCTATGACTTCGTCGTCGCGGATGCTGCCGCCCGGCTGGATGACGCAGGCGGCGCCCGCTTCGGCAACCACGTCCAGGCCGTCGCGGAAGGGGAAGAAGGCGTCGGAGGCCACCGCCGAGCCGGCCAGGCTCAGCCCGGCGTTCTCCGCCTTGATGGAGGCGATGCGCGCCGAGTCGATGCGGCTCATTTGCCCCGCGCCCACGCCGACGGTCATGCCGTCGGCCACGAAGATGATGGCATTGGACTTGACGTACTTGGCGACCTTCCAGGCGAACATGAGGTCGCGCATTTGCTGTTCGGTGGGGGCTTTTTTGGTGACGACCTTGAAGTCGGCCGGCGCGACCTGGTGGTCGTCCGGATTCTGCACCAGCCACCCGCCGCCGACGCGCTTGATGTCGAAGGCGTTGTGGGCTTCGCCCGGAGGGATTTCGAGCACGCGCACGTTTTTCTTGGCAGTGAAAATGGCCAGGGCTTCGGGCGAATAGGCGGGAGCCAGCAAGACCTCGACGAACTGTTGCGATGTGATGGCCTGGGCGGTTGCGGCGTCGACCGGACGGTTGAAGGCGATGATGCCGCCGAAGGCCGAGGTCGGGTCGGTCTTGAAGGCTTGCTGGTAGGCCAGCAGCGGGGTGTCGCCCACGGCCACGCCGCAGGGGTTGGCGTGCTTGACGATGACGCAGGCGCAGACGTCGAAGCTGCGCGCGCATTCCCAGGCGGCATCGGCGTCGGCGATGTTGTTGTAGGAAAGCTCTTTGCCCTGCAGTTGCCGGTAGCTGCCCAGTTGGCCGGCGCCCAGAGGCTGGTCGACATAGAAGGCGGCGGCCTGGTGCGGGTTTTCGCCGTAGCGCAAAGCCTGGTGCTGCTGCACCTGCACCGTGAGGGTGCGCGGCCAGGGCGAGCGTTCCGGGACAGCATCCTGCTGGGGTTCGGCCGTGGCCAGGCTGCTGAGGTAGGCGGCAATGGCACCGTCGTAGGCGGCCGTGTGCGCATAAACCTTGGTGGCCAGTTCCAGGCGCAGGGCGTACGAGGGCTGGCCCAGGGGCCCGTCCATATCGGCCAGCACGCGCGGGTAGTCGGCCGGGTCGATGACGCAGGTGACGCCGCCTTCCGGCGTGCCGTGGTTCTTGGCGGCGGCGCGCAGCATGGCCGGCCCGCCGATGTCGATGTTTTCGACGGCATCGGCAAATGTGCAGCCGGGCTTGGCGACGGTTTCGCGGAAGGGGTACAGGTTGACCACCAGCAGGTCGATGGGTTCGATGGCTTGTTCTTTCAGCGTGGCCAGGTGTTCGGCGCTGTCGCGGCGGGCCAGCAGGCCGCCGTGGATGCGCGGGTGCAGGGTCTTGACGCGGCCGTCCAGGATTTCGGGCGAGCCGGTGTGCTCGGCGACTTCGGTGACGGACAGGCCGGCTTGGGCCAGCAGCTTGGCTGTGCCTCCGGTGGACAGCAGGCGTACGCCGCGCTGGGCGAGCGCCTGGGCAAATTCGACAATACCGGTTTTATCCGAAACCGAAAGCAAAGCGGTGTGGGTTTTCATGTTGTGGTGGGAAGATAGGGAAGGAATCAGGGTTGAATATTGTGGGCCTGGAGCTTCTTGCGCAGGGTGCTGCGGGTGATGCCCAGCATTTCGGCGGCCTTGGACTGGTTGCCCTTGGCTTTTTCCAGTGCGACCTCCAGCACGGGGCGCTCGACGCAGTGGACGACCATGGAAAGGATGTCGTGCGGCTGCGAGTCGCCCAGGTCGTTGAAGTAGCGCTCAAGGTTGTCGCGTACGGACTGTTCCAGAAGGTTGGTATTGCTCATAGTGGGTGTTCGATGGTTTTTCTAATGCTTTAAGCTTTAATGCACGGATGTTCAGGCAGCCAGTGCTTGCGCAGCCTGCGGCCCGGCCGGCGTCGAAGGTGCGTGGCGGTCGAACCACTGCTCGAGGGCGCGTGTCTGGTCCGCCGTGCTGGTTGTCGTGTTGATGCAGTCCATAAGCGTTTTGTTGTCGGGCAGGCCGCCCAGGTACCAGCCAATATGCTTGCGCGCCGATCGTACGCCGGTGAATTCGCCGTAGAAACGGTAGTGATCTTCCAGGTGCTCGAGCAGGTGCACACGCAGCTCGCCGTAGGTGGGCGGAGCCAGGTATGTGCCTGTTTCGAGGAAATGGGCGATCTCGCGGAATATCCAGGGGCGGCCCTGCGCGGCCCGGCCGATCATGACGGCGTCGGCCCCCGTGTACTTTAATACGTATTGAGCTTTTGCGGGACTATCGATATCCCCATTGGCGATTACGGGTATGCCGACGGCTTGCTTGACCTCTTTGATCGTATTGTATTCGGCTTTGCCCTGGTACAGGTCGGCGCGCGTGCGGCCGTGCAGGGTCAGGGCGGCGATGCCCAGGCTTTCGGCCAGGGTGGCGATGCGGACGGCGTTGCGCGATTGCGCATCCCAGCCCGTGCGGGTCTTGAGGGTGACGGGAACCTCGTAGGGGCGGCAGGCCTGCACCACGCGGGCCAGGATTCTTGCGATCTTGTCCTCGTCGCGCAGCAGCGCCGAGCCCGATGCGACATTGCACACCTTTTTTACCGGGCAGCCCATGTTGATGTCGATGATGCGGGCGCCCTTCTCGATGTTGAAGACCGCGGCCTCGGCCATCATGTCCGGGTCGGCTCCGGCGATCTGCACGGCGATGGGGTCGATTTCGCCGGAGTGGTCGAGCCGGCGCGAGGTCTTGACGCTATTCCATAGCTGGGGGTTGCTGGCGGCCATTTCCGAAACCGCGTAGCCCGCGCCCAGGCGCTTGCATAACTGCCGGTACGGGCGGTCGGTCACCCCGGCCATGGGGGCGACGAAGACGGGATTGGGGAGTTGCCAGGAACCGATGCGCATCCGGCGATTTTAACCGCCCCCGACAAGTTGTGCCGGCCACGCGGTATTCTCTTTCGCCGCCGGGCCGTCCCAAGGCGAAAGGGCCCCCTTGGGGGGCAGCGAGCCGCGCGAGCGGCGCAGCGTGGGGGCAAACCTACGTGCGTAGTCCTTGCAGAAGGTGGCGGGCCAAGGGCTTGCGCAGCGCCGGCAGCAGGTCCAGGGCCAGCAGGCTGGCTCCGCTGGCATGCTCGACCAGGAGGTTGCGGGTGGAAAAGACACGCGGAAGGAAATCGGTGACCCCGGCGGTCAGCCAGCGGTCGTGCCGCCGGCGCCGGGCGAAGTCCTCCAGTACCGGCCGGGGGTCCTGCCGGGGCCGGCATAGCCATGGCGCCAGGGCTTGCGACAATTGGACGGCGTCGCGCAGCCCGAGGTTCAGCCCCTGTCCGGCAACGGGGTGCAGGGTTTGCGCGGCATTGCCGATGGCGATGGTGCAGGCGTTGACCAGCAGCGGCCCGGCATGCAGCGAAAGCGGAAAAATATGGCGCAGGCCCAGGCTGGAAAGGGCGCCCAGCCGATCGCCGAACGTGGCGGTAAGCGCCGCGCTGAATGCGGCATCGTCCAGGCGGCGCAGCGCTTCGGCATGATCCGGCGCGCAGCACCAGACCACGCCGTACAGATCGCCGCCCTGGGGGTGCGGCAGCAGGGCCAGGGGCCCCTGGTCGGTAAAGCGCTCGTAGGCCCAGCGCGCCATGGGCTGGCTGGCGCGCACCGTGGCAAGGACGGCATGCTGGTTGTATTCTCGCTGCAGTCCGTCGGGCTGGTGGCCGTCGGCCTGCACCGCCAGCGCGCTGACGATGTCCCGCCCCGCGGCGTTCAGGTGAGCCTGCCTGGCGGCCAGGGTGCGCACATACGGCGCTTCGATAAGTGTGACGCCGCTGGCGGCGAGCGCTTCATGCAACACGGCGACAAGATCGGGGTAGGCGACGACGCTGCCCAGGCGCGGTACGCCCATCTCGTCGTGGCGGATCAGCGTGCGGCCCAGGCGGCCGCGCTGCGAGACGTGCACGGTTTCGATGCTGGCCGCCTTGTTCGGCCAGGCGTTCAATTGTTCCAGCAGCATGCGGCTGCCATGATTCATCGCCAGGGAACGCGGGTCGGGCGAGTTGTCGGGCACGGGGAGGCCGCCGGCCTCGGTATCGTCCTGGAAATGCTTGCCGATAAGCGCTATTCGCCCCGGGTCGGGGGCATGGCGCGCCAGCAACAGGGCCAGGGCGCTCCCCACGGGGCCGGCCCCGGTTATGGCAATATCGAATTCTGGATTATCCATGGATTGGCCCGCTCAACTACAATGCTTGCAATTGTAGGTTTTTTGGCGCGGCACCGCGCGCCTCGCGGCAAGCGCGAACGGCTCCGCCGCCGCACTGCGGCCCGGTTTTTTCACGATTGCGGTATTTCTTCATAGAAGCATTCCTCATGAACTCTACGGATATTTCGGCGGGCGCGACGGCCCTGGGTGCCGAGGCGGCCACGCAGGGCGGGCCTGTCCCGCATCGGGGCAAGCTCGCCGTGGCCGTGCTGGCGGCATTGCTGGGTGTGGTGGGTGGCCATTGGTGGTATTTGCGGCGCCGCTGGGCCTGGCTGTTCACGGCGGTGTCCTGCGTGCTCATCGTCCTGGCGGCACGTTCTCCGGTGTGGTGGGACAACCCGCCGTTCCTGCTGCTTTTCATTCCTCTTACCGAGGGCTTCATCGAGTCGCTGATCTTCTCCCTCAAGCCGGACGAGAAGTTCGATGCCCGCTACAACCCTGGATCGGGGCGGCGCACGGCGACGCGTTGGGGGCCGATCCTGGTCGCCATCCTGGTGACGCTGGTGGGGTCGGCGGTCGTCATCTTCGGCATTTCGCTGGCGATCATGCATATCTACATAGCCATGGGCTGGCTGGATGGCTTCGTCCTTTAAGACCTGCATGGCGTCAAACCGCCGGGGCGGCGGGGCAATTTCCCCTCGAGAGGCAAGCACCCGGCGCGCGGGCGGCGGTGTTCGGGGTATTGTTTTAAACTAGCTGCAATCTGCCTAATCTGCTTTTTCTGGATTCGTACCAATGGATTTGATCGGCTGGCTAACACCCTGGGAATTTTCTCCATCCTTGGTGTTGATGTTCGTCGTGGCCGGCGCGTTGTTCCTGCGCGGCACCCGGGTGCATCGCGTCGGCGTTGCGCGCCAGGCGCTGTTCTGGACGGGGTTTATCTTTTTATACCTGTCCCTGCACACCCGCGTCGACTATTATGCCGAGCGCCTGTTCTTCGCTCATCGCATCCAGCATCTGGTGCTGCACCATCTTGGGCCGTTGCTTATCATGGGCGCTTACTCGGGGCAGGTGCTGCGCGCCGGGCTGCCGGTCGAGGCAAGGCGCTGGCTGCGCCGGTTTTGCGCCAGCCCCGCCGGCCGTTTGGCAACCGGGGTGTTGACCAACAAGTTCCTGGTGCCTTTCCTGTTCGTGTTCCTGGTGCTGGTGTGGCTGGTTCCCAGCGTGCAGTTCTATTCCATGCTCGACTGGCGCCTGTACCGTTTGATGAACTGGTCTGTGGTGATCAGCGGCTTCATGTACTGGAACCTCATCCTCGACCGTCGTCCCAGTCCGCCCGCGGTCATGGCGCCGGGGGCGCGGATCATCTCGCCGGTCATCACGATGGTGCCGCAAATGGTGGTTGGAGCCATCATCACGTTCACCGAGCACGACATCTACCCCGTCTTCGATTTGTGCGGCCGGGCCATACCCGGCATGTCCGCGGTCACCGACCAGTCCATAGGCGGCCTTACCATGTGGGTACTGGCCGGCTTCATCGAAGTGTTCGGCTTGCTGTTCGCGCTGGCTACCCTGATGCGCCTGTCGGGCAAGGGGCGCTTGCCCCAAAAAACCTTGCACGCCCAGGCCAAGGGTCAGGCCGCGGCAGCGGGAGCATAGCCGTGGCCGGCATGCGGCGTCGTATCGCATGGATGCCGGCGGCTGCGCTGCGCGCTACGCTGGCGGCGATGGCGTTCGGGCTGGGCGCGGCCCATGCCCAGCCCATGGGCATTCCCAGCATGGGGGCGGCGTCGGGCGCCGAGCTTTCCCCGTCGCTCGAGCACACGCTGGGCGAGGCCATCATGGAACAGGGCCGGCGCGACCCCACCTACATCAACGATCCCGACGTCAACCAATACCTGACCGCGCTGGGCCGCAAGCTGGCGGCGGCCGCGCCCGCGCCGGGGCCGTCGCAGCCCATTACCGTCTTTGCCGTGCGCGATCCCCAGATCAACGCCTTCGCCCTGCCGGGCGGCTATATCGGCGTCAATAGCGGCCTGGTGGTGTCCTCCAAGGACGAGTCCGAACTGGCTTCGGTGGTGGCGCACGAAATTGGGCATATCCTGCAGCGCCATATTGCGCGCGGCATGACGCAGCAGTCGCAAACAGGTCACATCATGATCGCCTCGGTGGCGGCGGCCCTGCTGGCCGCGCTGGCCGGCAGCGGCGACCTGGCCATGGGCGTGGCGGCCTTCGGCCAGGCGGCCGCCGTCGACCGGCAACTGGGCTTTTCCAGGCAGGCCGAGCAGGAAGCCGATCGTGTGGGGTTCGACATGCTGCGCAAGGCGGGCTTCGACCCCAACGGCATGGCCGAAATGTTCAGCCAGTTGATGAATGCCTCGCGGCTCAATGAAGGGGCGGGCGGAGGCTCTTTCGCCAGCACCCACCCTTTGTCCATCCAGCGCTTGTCGGATATCCAGAACCGGATCCGCGAAATCCCCGCCGTCCATCATCATGACAGCGATTCCTACTGGTATGTGCGCGCCAAGCTGCGCGCGCTGCAGTCGCGCGATCCGGGCCTGCAGCGCAGCATGGCCGGTTTCTTCAAGCAAGAGATCCGCGACGGCTCGGCCGTCGCCCGATCGGCGGCCTGGTACGGCCAGGCCTATGCCGCCTGGACCGAGAAGGATTGGGCGACGGCCCAATCGGCCTTGAACAATGCCCGCAAGGACGGCGTCAATTCCCCTGAAATCTCCAGTCTCGATGTATTGCTGCAGATCGACCGGGGCCAGGCGGACTCGGCCTACGACGAAGCCCGCAAGGCCTGGGCGCGCTGGCCCGGAAACCAGGGCGTGGCGCTTGCCATGGTCGAGGCCATGCACAAGACCGGTCATGACAAAGAGGCCGTGCCGTTCATCAAGGCGCGCGCCGCGCAATGGCCCGACCAGCCCCGCTTCAATCAATTGCTGGCGCAAAGCTACGAAAATCTGGGCCAGCAGGTCGAGGCGCGCCGCGCCATGGCCGACTACTACGTCAAGGTCGGCGCGCTGCCCACCGCCGTCGAACTGCTGACGCAGGCCAGGTCGATGAGCAAGGACTTCTACACGCAGTCCGAGCTGGACGTGCAAATACGCACTCTCAAGCAAAAATTGAAGTCCGACCGCGAGCTGCTTGAACGATTCAAGTAAAGGCTTCCGGCTTTTTGCCGGAGCGTGCCGCGAGGCAACAGGCGTGCAGTCCGGAAGGTGGAATGCAGCAAGGCCTGCGCCCGCTCGGGGCCGTCAAAGCCGCGTTTCGAAGTAACGGGCCAGGCGGGCGGGCAGCCAGCCCAGATAGCCCGGGAACGAGCCGGTCACGAAGCCGGCGTGTCCCCCCTCGGCGGGCTGGTGCAGCAGCACATGATCGGAGCAGTCGGCGGTGCCGGGCAGCGAGGGTTCGGGCACGAACGGGTCGTTGCGCGCGTTGAGCACCAGGGCGGGAATCATCAACTCTTTGAGCCAGGGCTTGCTGGAGGCGCGTGTCCAGTAGTCCAGCGCGTTCTTGTAGCCGTGCATGGGTGCGGTATACATGTCGTCGAAGTCGCGCAGGGTGCGGACATGGCCCAGCTTGTAGATGTCCACCGTGCCGGGAAAACGTCTGGCTTTTTCGTACACCTTGTGCTTCATGCTTTTAAGAAAGTAGCGGGTGTAAAAATAGCGGCCCGCGAAGGTGTCGGACAGGCTGCTTCCCGAGGCGGCCAGATCCAACGGCACCGATATGGCGGCGCACGAAGCCAGCCTGCCGGCCATTTCGGGGCGTTCGCCCAGGTACTTGAGCATGGCGTTGCCGCCCATGGAGACTCCCGCCGCGTGCCATTTGGCGTGCGGGACGCGTGCCATGGCCGTACTGAACATGAAGCCGATGTCTTCCGAGTCGCCCGAATAGTATGCCCGCGCCATCCGGTTCATGAAGCCCGAGCAACTGCGAAAATGCGCCACCACCACGATCCAGCCGCGCGCCCGGAAATACTGGGCGATGGCTTGCGCGTAATGGCTTTTGCTGCTGCCCTCGAGCCCGTGGAACAGGATGAGGGCGGGGGTGTTCGGCGTGTCCGGAATGCCGGCCCAGTCGGAGTCCTGCATCCAGCGCCGCGCGGCCGTGGGGGCAAGCCCGGGGTCGGGGCTTGCCGGCGTGTTGCCCGCCGTCTTGTCGGAAAACAGTCCGGGCGCGGCCCAGTCGAAATCGATGAAATCGCCGTCGGGGGTGTTGACGCGCTCGCGAACGAATGAGATCCGGTGATAGCGTGCCGCCAATGCGCCGTAGATGGTCTGCATATGGCGTCCGGGCAGCCAGAATGGCTGGGGGCAGGCGGAGGAGTCTATCTGGGCGGTCACAGGCCGTTGGCGATGTTATGGAAAAGGCGGCGAAAGGAAAGGGGCGGGCATTGGGTGGCTTGCCCGCCGGAGGCGGCGATCAGGGTCTGATGCTTGCTGGCGAACCGAAGCCCGGCTCAGTGGCCATGCACGTGCTCGCCATCCTTGAGCTGGTAGGTGGCGCTGCAGTAGGGGCACGACGCGCGGCCGGTCTTGACCACCTCGATGTAGACCCTGGGGTGCATGGACCAGAGCGGCGCCTTGGGGCCCGGGCAATAGACGGGCAGGTCGGCGGCTTCGACGAAGATGACGTCGTCGTGGGGGGAGTGAGTGTGTTCTGCACGGCTCATGGCGGTTCCTGCTGGTAAAGAGATGTTGTAGCCGGGGCTCAGACCTTGGTCAGCCAGTGATGGTATTTGGCGTTGCGGCCATTGACCACATCGAAAAACGCTTTTTGCAGTTTTTCGGTAACGGGGCCGCGGCTGCCCTGGCCGATGACGCGCCGGTCGATTTCGCGGATGGGCGTGACCTCGGCGGCGGTGCCCGTGAAGAAGGCTTCGTCGGCGATGTACAGATCGTCGCGGGTAAGGCGCCGGGTAATGACCTTGATGCCCAGGTCGGCGGCAATCGCGTGCAGCGAACTGCGCGTGATGCCGGTCAGCGCGGAGGCGATTTCGGGCTCATGCAGCACGCCGTCCTTGACGATGAAGATGTTTTCGCCCGACCCTTCGGCAACGAAGCCGTCGGTGTCCAGCAGGATGGCTTCGTCGTAGCCGTGGTCGAGCGCCTCGGCGTTGGCCAGGATGGAGTTGGCATAGGTGCTGGCCACTTTGGCGCGTGGCATGGTGACGTTCACGTGCTGGCGCGCATAAGAGGCTATTTTTACCCGTATGCCCTGTTTCAGGGCTTCTTCGCCCAAATAGGCGCCCCACGACCAGGCGGCGATGGCCACGTGCACCTTGGCGCCCTTGGGGGAGACCCCCATTTTTTCCGAGCCGTAGAAGGCCAGGGGACGTATGTAGCAGGATTCCAGGCCGTTCTTGCGCACGGCCTCGCACTGTGCCTGCATGATGGTTTCGCGGTCGTACGGGATTTGCATTTGGTAGATGTGCGCCGAATTGAAGAGCCGGTTGGTGTGGTCCTCGAGGCGGAATATGGCGGTGCCCAGTTCGGTGTTGTAGGCGCGCACCCCTTCGAAAACGGCCAGGCCGTAGTGCAAGGAGTGGGTAAGAACGTGGGTCGTGGCATTGCGCCAGGGAACCAGTTCACCGTCATACCAGATAAAACCATCCCGATCGGACATCGACATAATGCTCTCCCAAAAAGAAGCCGTCATTGTAGCAAGCGGCGGGCCTATACAATAGCAATAGCCGATCGTGCCGTGGCGGATTTTGCGCCGCGGCACCGTGCAGCATGCCTTTGCCGGCCGTAATTGGACGCGCTGGATTCCATTTCTCAATTCGTGGGGTGTTTTCGTTGCCGGCGCGGTTCGCTTCCTTCCTGCCTGCGCCTGGCTCCAAAGCCAGGCAAAGCTTCATGACCGGCCTGCGCGAGGTGACGCCGGCGCTCATTGCCACGAGCATCTGGGCCTTCGTGACCGGCATCGCTATGGTCAAGGCCGGCATGACCGAGGGCATGGCCTCGTTGATGACCTTGCTGGTCTATGCCGGCTCGGCCCAGCTTACGGCCCTGCCCCTGATGGTGGCCGGCGCGCCCTTGTGGCTGATTTTCGCCGCCGGCGCGGTGGTGAACATCCGCTTCGTCATCTTCGGCGCCGCGCTGCAGCCGTATTTCCGCCACTATCCTTGGGGCAAGCGCCTGGCGCTGGGGTTCTGGTGCAGCGATATTTCCTTCGTGCTGTTCATGACGCGCTATGGCGACGATACCCACAAGAAGGGGACTTCCGAGCAGCTCTGGTATTACCTGGGCGTCATCGTTCCCGGCTGGTTCTCGTGGCAGGCGCTGTCACTGCTGGGCATCTACGTGGGGGGGATCGTGCCCGATACCTGGGGGCTGGATTTCGCCGCCACGCTGGCGCTCATGATCATCACGCTGCCCCTGGTGACGTCCCGGCCCATGGCCGTGTGCGTGCTGGTGGCCGGCGCCGTGGCGTGGCTGGGCCAGCCCCTGCCGTTGCGCCTTGGGCTGGCCGCGGCGGTCGTGAGCGGCATCGTCTCGGGCGTGGCGGCCGAGTACTTTCACTCGAAGAAGGCGGCGCGATGAGTAGCGGCATGGACTCCTACTGGTATGTGCTGGCCGCCACCGGCTTGTTGCTGCTGGTCAGCGTTCTGACGCGGGCCGGCTATTTCGTGTTCGGCGACCACCTGCCTTTGCCCGATGGCGTGCGGCGCGCCCTGCGCTACGCTCCGGCGGCGGCCCTGACCGGCATCGTGGTGCCTGAATTGTTGCCCTGGGAGGGCGGGTTGGCCGCATTCGTCGGCATTCCGGTTCTGGCCGCCATAGTGGCCGTCATGATGTTCTGGCGTACCCGCAACAGCATTCTCGTCATCGTCGGCGGCATGATTGCCTACTGGATACTGAACGCGGCGGCGTGGCTCCTGGGCTGAACAGGCGGGCGGGAGATGAAAGGCCCCCACGCTGCGCCGCTAGCGCGGCTTGCTGCCCCCCATGGGGGCGCTTTTGCCTTGGGACGGCCCGGCGGCAAAAGAATGCCCCCACGCTGCGCCGCTGACGCGGCATTCGTGGAAAATTAACGACACTAAGGGCTTGCCCGGATGGCCGATTATCAAACTTGGGTGCCGCTGCGCTAAAATAATAGGGTTATCAAAGCCTGGCCGGGGTTTCCTGGCCTCAGGCGCCATCCATTTTCAATGACAGAACCTACCACAACTTCCGACACACCCGCCGCCACTTTTTCCGACTTTGGCCTGCATCCTGGTCTTTTGCAGGCCGTTGCCGCCACCGGCTATACCACCCCCACACCCATCCAGGCCCAGGCTATTCCTGTCGTCATCCAGGGGCGTGATGTCATGGGGGCCGCGCAAACGGGAACCGGCAAGACCGCCGCTTTCACGCTGCCCATCCTGCATCGCCTCATGCGGCATGCCAATACCAGCGCTTCGCCCGCCCGCCATCCGGTGCGCGCCCTTATCCTGACTCCTACGCGCGAGTTGGCCGACCAGGTGTCCGACAGCGTGATCCAGTACAGCCAGTTCGTGCCGCTGCGATCCGCCGTGGTGTTCGGCGGGGTCGACATCAGCCCGCAACGCGATGCCCTGCGCCGCGGCTGCGAGGTGCTTATCGCCACGCCAGGCCGTTTGCTCGACCATATCGAGCAGAAAAACGTCAATCTGGGCCAAGTGGACGTGCTGGTGCTGGACGAAGCCGACCGCATGCTCGACATGGGCTTTCTGCCCGATCTCGAGCGCATCGTGCGGCTGCTGCCGGCCAGCCGCCAGACCCTGCTGTTCTCCGCCACCTTCAGCAACGAGATCCGCAAGCTGGGACGCAGCAGCCTCAAGCTTCCGGTCGAAATCGAAGTGGCGGCGCGCAATGCCACGGCCGACACGGTCACCCAGATCGCCTACCAGTTGTCCGGCGCCGACAAGCGCGCGGCGGTGGTGCAACTGGTCAAGTCGCGCGGGCTGAACCAGGTCATCGTTTTTTCCAACACCAAGATCGGCACCAGCCGCCTGGCCCGCCAGTTGGTGCAGGACGGCGTCAAGGCCGAGTCGATCCATGGCGATAAAAGCCAGCAAGACCGCATGAAGGCGCTGGAAGCCTTCAAGGCGGGCGAGCTCGAGGTCCTGGTCGCCACCGACGTGGCGGCGCGGGGCCTGGACGTGGCCGGCGTGCCTTGCGTCATCAATTACGACCTTCCCTACAACGCCGAAGACTATGTGCACCGCATCGGCCGTACCGGCCGGGCCGGCGCCAGCGGCGAAGCCATTGCCTTGTTCACGCTGGAAGAAGAGCGCTTCCTGCTCGACATCGAAAAGCTCATCAAGGCCAAGATCCCGCGCGGCACGCTGTCGCTGCCGCCCCGCGCCAATGTGCATTCCCACGTGGGCCATGGCCGCGAGCGCGGCGCGCGCGGCAACGCGTATTCCCGCGACAACGGTTCCAGCCGAAAGCCCATCGACGAGTTCTTCCTGAAGCCCTACGTGCCGTCGCCCTCGTCCTCGACGCCAGCGGTTCAGCCGTCCAGCCGCAAGCCGGCCGGGCAGGCCAGCCGCAAATCGGTGGGCATTCTGCTGGGCGGCAGCCGCTGACAGACCGCGCCGGCAAGCTGCCCGGTGTGCGGTGCGGCTGGTTCGCTACCGGCTTCGGTGCCTGAACCGGCCAGCGGCAGCACAAGCCTTGCGGGCCGTTCGGGCTCCGGGGCATTGCCCCGAACCCGCCGCCGCGCAGTCTACATATCTTCCAGCAAAGGCCGCAGCAATGGCGGCCCGCCGACTATCGCCGGCGAATCTTCGCCCAGGCGGGTCAGCAGTTTTTCCAGATGGCCGGGGTAGGGCAGCATGGGTCCGTAGAACAGGTTCGCGCCTGCGCTTTGGACGAGCAGCGTCGGAAAGTTCTCGACGTCGTCGTCGCCCAGGAGCTCGGGATTTTCTTCGATATCCACCCAGATGAATGTATGGCCGGGAAACTGGCCGGCCAGCGCCTCGAAACCGGGTTGGTATTGCCTGCAGGTGTCGCACCATTCGGCGCAGTAGCAGACGACCAGCAGGCCTTCGTGCCCGGCAAGCCGCGAGCGCAGCGCCGGAAGATCAAGCAAGGGATTGAATGTAGGCATCGAAGCAAAGTAGGCGAGGTTTGATTATCATAGTTGCATGTGTATTTTCAGGCGTGATCCATGAGCGATTTCGACATTGCGGTGCGTCCGGCGGGGCCGGCTCCGGTCACAGGCCTGGCGGCCGTGGGGCTGGCGTTCAGGCGAGCCCTGGTTTCGCAGTGCCATCCCAAAATGCTGCTGCTGGTGTTCATGCCTTTTCTCATTGCGCTGATGGGAGCCATTATATTGCTGTGGGCCTTCTGGTCGCCGCTCACGCACTGGCTCAATACCCAGGCCATGGATTGGGGCATCGTCAACAGCGTCGATCAATGGATGCTGGGCATCGGCCTGTTTTCCATCAAGCTGTACCTCATTCCCTTGTTGGCCGCCGGCATATTGCTGCCGCTGTCGGGCATCCTGGGGCTGGTCATCGCGGCCATATTCGTCATGCCCCTGGTCTTGCGGCATCTCGACGCCCGCGAATACCAGGGGGTGGCGCGCCGGGGCGAACACGCCACGGTGGTGGGAGGCTGGAACGCGCTGTGGGTGACCTGCATTTTCGTGGCGGGCTGGCTTGTCACCATGCCTTTGTGGCTGATTCCTCCTTTGCCCGTCGTCCTGCCGGTCTTCTGGTGGGCTTTCGCCTTCTCGCGCATGCTGCGAGTGGATGCGCTGGTCGAGCACGCCACCGGCCAGGAACGCCGATACCTGTGGCGCCGCCATAACCGCAAGTACTGGGCCATGGGCCTGATTCTCTCGCTCATCAATCTGTTCCCGCCGGCATGGCTGATCCTGCCGGTATTTTCGGCGCTGGTCTTTGCGCACTTCAGCCTCGAGGCGCTACGCCAGTTGCGCCACGAAACCCCTTAGAAATACAGGATTCCATGACTTCACTCGTTCCTCCCCGTGTACGCTTGCTCATCATCGGCGACGAAATCCTTTCCGGAAGACGCCAGGACAAGCATTTCGCCAAGATGGTCGAACTGCTTTCCCAGCGCGGCATGCAACTGGGCGGAGCCGAGTTCGTTTCCGACGACCAGGATGAAATCGCTTCGGTCCTGTCGCGCAGCTTCTCCAGCGACGATATCGTGTTCAGCTGCGGCGGCATCGGCGCCACGCCCGATGATCGCACCCGTCAGGCGGCGGCGCAGGCGCTGGGGGTAGGCCTGGCGCTTCACCCCGAGGCCGAACGTCTTATCGCCGAGCGCTGCGCGGACAACGCCCGCCGGGGGCAGGGCAGTGCCGACATGTCGTTGCCCGAAAACCAGCAGCGACTGAACATGGGGGTCTTCCCCGTCGGGGCCGAGATCGTGCCCAACCCCTATAACAAGATCCCGGGTTTTTACATCCGCAACCATACGTTCATGCCTGGCTTTCCCGTGATGGCCTGGCCCATGATGGAATGGACGCTGGATACCCGCTACAAGCAGTGGCATCACCGCACGACCCGCGTCGAGCACTCGTTCCTGGTATTCAGCCTGCCCGAGTCGCGCATTACCCCCGCCATGGAAGAGCTCGAGCGCAAATGGCCCGGCGTCAAGGCTTTCAGTCTGCCCAGCATGGGCGACGTGCCCACCCCCCATATCGACCTGGGCGTCAAGGGCGAGCCCGAAGCGGCGGCCCAGGCCTTGGCGTATTTGCGCGGCGAGGTCGAAAGAATGGGAGGCAGGCTGACGCCGCCGCAAAAATAATACTTGCCGGCGGTAGTGTTTTTTCATATTATGGGATTGTTGCATTGCGCCATTTTTTGCCATGTCCCGAACTACCGCATTCCAGCCGGCAATGCCGGCCACGACGCCATTCAATGGTTCCGCCATTACCATCCAGGTGCTCGAACGCGCCATGTTGCTGCTCGACGTGCTGGCCCGGCAAAGCGAACCCGTCGCCTTGAAGAACCTGGCGGCGGCCACCGGCCTGCATACGTCCACCACCCACCGCATTCTCAACGACCTGGTCGTCGGGCGCTATGTCGAGCGCGTCGACAGCGGCCTGTACCAATTGGGCATGCGCCTGCTGGAGCTGGGTTCGCTGGTGAAGGGGCGGTTGAATGTCCGTGAGGCTGCGCAGGACTATATGCGCGAGCTGCACAAAATCACGGGCCAGACGATCAACCTGGCCATCCAGCAGGGCGACGAAATCGTGTATGTGGAGCGTTCCTGGAGCGAGCGGTCGGGCATGCAGGTGGTGCGCGCCATCGGCGGCCGCGCGCCCTTGCACCTGACTTCCACCGGCAAGCTCTTCCTGTCGGTCAGCGACCCGCGCCAGGTCAAGGCCTACATCATGCGCACCGGACTGGCCGGCACCACGCGCAACAGCATCACACAGGCCGATCAGCTCGAGCGCGACCTGGCTCTCGTGCGCCGCCACGGCTATTCGCGCGACAACGAAGAACTGGAGCTGGGCGTGCGCTGCATAGCCGCTGGCGTGTACGACGACACCGGCAAATTGCAAGCGGGCCTGTCCATTTCGGCGCCGGCCGAGCGCATGCGTGACGAATGGATTTCCCTGCTGCAGGACACTGCCGCGAAGATTTCCGAAACCCTAGGCTACGAGGGCAAGGCCTGACCGGTTGCGCTGTTCATCCGCCATTCGTTTTCCTCCGGGCCACGATGCATCCCCGGTGTGGCGGCGCCCATGGCATGAAATACCGGCCCAGCCGAGTCCGCTCCGGCGCCATGGAAACTCGCAGCATTTTTGCTTTCCGCAATCGATCTCCCTGCTATTTCAGGATTTCTAGCCTCTTGTTTTGATTGAAATTTCCTTTTCGGTAATATTTTTGTTGCGTTGCAATAAAAATAGGTTGACATCGAAATCGATTCGGGTACAATTTCAATTGTTGCGATGCAGCAATGAAGGTTTTCACGCAATGGCTGTAATTTGCTTAGCCTTCTGTCGATATTCTTTGAGCCCGATTCGGTTCGATTTTTCAGCCGGCCACAAGCCTGCCCTACATGAAGGAAATGAAATGAGCGCTATCCCCCAACAAGTTATTGCCAGCCAAAAAGCGTCGCTGGACAAGCTCCTCGCCGTTCAAGGCACTTTTTTCGGCGGCTTCGAAAAGCTGGTCGACCTGAACCTGAAGGTCCTCAAGGCCACTCTTGACGAAGTTGCCCAGAAGTCCCAGGAAGCCATCGAAGTCAAGGATCCCCAGGAAGCCCTGGCCTTTGCTTCGGCCCTGACCCAACCCAATGCCGAAAAGGCCGTGGCTTACAGCAAGCATGTCTACGACATCGTGTCGGGCGTGCAAGCCGATCTGTCCAAGCTGGCTGAAGAGCAGATCGCCAACGGTCAACAGCAGGTTTCGGAAGCCATCGAGCAGTTCGCCAAGAACGCGCCCACCGGTTCGGAAAGCGCCGTGGCCCTGCTGAAGTCGTCGCTGGCCACCGCCACCAGCGCCTACGAATCGGTTGCCAAGGCTTCCAAGCAAGCCAAGGAAGCCGCCGAGTCGAACATCGCCGCCGCCACGAACGCCACGTTCAAGGCTGCTTCCGATGTCGCCGAAGCGTCGAACAAGGCCGCCACGCGCACTCGCCGCGCTTCGTAAGCAAGGTTTGCCTGCGGCGCAGAGCCCGCCTCACGATCTTTACGAGGCGGGCAAACATGCCGCACGGGCCCGTCGCCCGTCAAGACGAAAAAATTCCCCGAAGGACAAGCTCCCCGGGGAATTTTTTTATGCCTGTTGAGGCGGCGCAGGCCTGAAAAGCTCAGCGTTTTTGGGCGATGGCCCGGACGCATTCGCCGATGAGCACGGGACCGCGATAGATTAGCCCGGTGTAGAGCTGCACGGCGTTGGCGCCGGCGGCGATTTTTTCCTGGGCTTGCCGGCCGTTCGAGATGCCGCCGACGCCGATGATGGCGTAGTCGGCCCCCAGTTGATGGCGCAGCCGTTCGATGACGGCCAGCGACAGTTCGTGCACCGGCGGCCCCGAAAGCCCGCCGGGTTCCGCCGCATGGGGCAGGCCCTGGACGCGTTCGCGCGACAGGGTGGTGTTGGTGGCGATGACGCCGTCGATTTCAAAATGATGCAGGGCGCTGGCGATGATGTCGATCTGGTCGTGGGTAAGGTCGGGGGCGATCTTCACCGCCATGGGCACGTGCCGGCCGTGCTGGTCGGCCAGGGCCCGGCGTCGTTCCTGCAGCGGTCCCAGCAGGCTGGCGAGCTCTTGGTTGCGCTGCAGGGTACGCAGGTTTTGCGTATTGGGCGACGAAATATTGATGGTGATGTAGTCGGCGTGCGGGTACACGCCGTCCAGGCAGGACAGGTAATCGTCCACTGCGCGCTCGATGGGCGTGGCGGCGTTCTTGCCGATGTTCAGCCCCAGCGTGCCGCCTTGCTGGCGCCATTCGCTGGCCTGCACGTTCTGCACGAAGGCATCCAGGCCAGTATTGTTGAATCCCATGCGGTTGATCAGCGCGCTGGCCCGCGGCAGGCGGAACAGGCGCGGCTTGGGATTGCCGGTCTGGGGCTTGGGTGTTACGGTGCCCACCTCGATGAAGCCGAAGCCCAGTTGCCCCAGGGCGTCGACGTGGGCGCCGTTCTTGTCCAGCCCGGCCGCAAGCCCCACCGGGTTGCGCAGCGTCAGCCCCATCAGCGTGGTGGGCAGCGCCGGGCTGGCGGACAGCAGTTTGCGGGTAAGGCGGCAGTCGTAGGCCTTTTGCAATGACGATAGCGTGAGTTCGTGAGCGGTTTCGGCGTCCAGGGAAAATAGCGCCGAACGCGCCAGCGAATAGGAATGGAATAACAGGGACATTATTTTAAGAAGAGATCCACTGGCCGTTCAGCAGGATTTGATGCGGCTCGAATTGCGATTTATATGCCATTTTACGGCTTTCCTGGATCCAGTACCCCAAGTACAGCCAGGGCAGGTTCATGGCCTTGCAGCGGTCTATTTGCCACAGGATGCCGTAGGTGCCCAGGCTGCCCGCGACGCCGGGGTCGAAAAAGGTATATACCGCCGACAGGCCCGAGTCGAGGATGTCGATGAGCGACACCATTTGCAACTGCCCCTCGGGGGTACGGAATTCGATGAGGGTGGAATTGACGCGGCTGGAAAGCAGGAATTGCGTGTACTGGTTCTGGCAGTCGTCGTCCATGCCGGCGCCCGGATGGCGCGCCGTGACGTAGCGGCTGTACAGCTCGAAGTGCTCGGGGTTGAAGATGAGCGGACGGTTTTGCGCTGTCAGGCTTTTATGCCGGTTCCATGCCTTGCGCTGGCTGCGCGTGGGGACGAATGCGTCGACCTCGACCCGGATGGGTTTGCAGGCCTGGCAGGTGTCGCAATGGGGGCGGTAGGTAAACAGCCCGCTGCGCCGGAAGCCCTGTTCGACAAGCTGCGAGTAGGTGTGCGTATCGATGAGATGCGAGGGGGCCGCGACCTGCGAACGGGCCTCGTGGTTTTCCAGGTAGCTGCACGGGTAAGACGCAGTCGAATAAAACTGCAGAGTCTTGAATTTAAGGTCGGTTGGGTGGCTCATGGTCTTGCCCGCTTGTGCATCGCGCTTCAATTATGACGGTTTTGCATTCGCCGGCGCAAGCTCGCCCGATTGCAGCAGCTGACCCTGCCCCCATGGGGGCGCGGCGTGGCGCAGCGCCTGTTCCAGCAGGGCCAGGAACTGGGCGCGGGGCAAGGGGGCCGCGCCCAGGCTGGCCAGATGCCGGGTTTGCTGCTGGCAGTCGATGTGCGCGACGCCGTGCCTGGCCAGATAGGCCACCAGATAGGCCAGCGCCAGCTTGGAGGCGTCGCTGGCCCGGCTGAACATGGATTCGCCGAAAAAGAATCGCCCCAGGCTCACGCCATACAGGCCTCCGGCCAGCTCGCCGTCGATCCAGGTTTCAATGCTGTGGACGCGCCCCGCCTTGTGCCACTGGAAATAGGCTTCCTGGATTTCCCGGGATATCCAGGTGCCGTTCTGATGCAGCCGGGGTTCGGCGCAGGCCTGCATGACCTGGGGAAAGGCGGTGTTCAGGCGGATCTGGATGCGGGCACCGGCTTCCTGTTCGTGGCGGGCCAGCTGGCGCAGTTTTTTTTGCAGGGAGTGCGAGGTCTTGAAGTCGGCGCAGCGCAGCACCATGCGCGGGTGCGGGCTCCACCAAAGCACGGGATCGCCTTCGTTGTACCAGGGGAAAATGCCTTTGGAATAAGCCTCGGTCAGGCGCGTCAGCGTCAACTCGCCGCCCGCGGCAAGCAGGCCGTCGTCGAAGGCCTGATCAGGAGGCGGAAGCGGAACATCGCCTTCGAGCCAGGCCAGGGTCTTCACGCTGTCGCTCCAATCAGGCCCTAGTGCGCGACGGGCCAGGGAATGTCGTAGTGGCGCATGGGAAACCGGCCGCTGGGCTGGTCGTTGAAATAGTGTTCGAGCGTGGTGCTGACGGTGCGGAAGGCCAGGTCGTCCCAGGGGATTTCCGACTTCGAGAAAAATCCCGCTTCCAGGCTTTCGGGGCCGGGGTTGAGCTCGGTGCTGAGCACCTTGGCCAGAAAGAAGAAGTGCACCTGATTGGCATAGGGCACGTCGATGACGGTATACAACGGCCCCAACTCGATCTGCGCGCCGGCTTCTTCCTGGGTTTCGCGCTCGGCGCCCTGGGCGGTGGTTTCGCCCAGCTCCATGAAGCCAGCGGGCAGCGTCCATTTGTCGTAGCGCGGGTGGATGGCCCGCCGGCAAAGCAGCACTTTATCGCCCAGCACCGGCAGCACGCCCACGACGTTGCGGGGATTCTGGTAGTGGATGGCGCCGCAGTTGTCGCAGACATCGCGTATGCGGCTGTCGTCGGCCGGAATGCGCTGGGTCAGTGACGAGCCGCATTGGCTGCAGAATTTTTGCGTTCGTGGTGCCGGGAAATAGAAGGAGGGGGCTGGCATGGTCATGGCGTTATTCTATAGGCAATTGGCACGTTTTATTCTTTTATTCGCCGCCAGCGACGGGGAAGCGTGAAAAGGCCAGAATCCGAGGGATGTCCTGGGCGGGACGAAACGCCAGGGGCGCCGGTTTGGCGGGGCGGGCGGCCTGTGTCCCGTAGGCTGTGATCATGACCGGGCTGTCGGGCTCGCCTTGCTCCAGAAGCTCCAGCAGCGCCCGGCCGTCCGTGGCGCGCAGCGCGTCGAAAACCGCCATGGAGTCGCGCCCCGCGACGAGGCCCGGTCCATGCTCGGTGTCTGCGTACAGCCTGCCTTCGTCATCGACCCACCAGGAGTGTATTTGTTCCACGTCCAGCCCCGTATGGGTTTGCAGGACGGGACCGGGGCCGGCCAGGCTCAGGATGAGGGGTGCGGCGTCCAGCCGCACGAACACGCGCTGCGGGCCGTTCTGGAAATACCAGCGGCCTTGCGCGTCGTGGGTGTAGTTGCGATTGATGAACGCGAGGATCCGCGAGCTGGTAATGGCCTCGCCCGGCGGCAGGCTGGTGTTTGCGCCGGGCAGCGGCGCGCCTTCGCATGTTACGGCCCAGCCGTCGCCTTGCGGGTGCAGGCGCCATTGTCCCTGCTGGTTCAGCGACAGCCAGCCGTAGGCGCTGGGCACATCCGGCCAGCGCGACATCGCCGCCGCGACTTGATCGTCCATGGTCGTGAAAGTAGTAGTTGGCAACTTATGCATCTTAACTCGCCGGGTGTTTCGCGCTCATGCGACAGGCCTGGTGAAGGCCTGGATCGGGCAGCCAACCCGGAAGCGGTCGGATATCAGCGGGATGCAACCATTGAAAGATCAAAATTGGTTACGTAATGCACGATTTAGCGCGAAGATGTCACCAAAATTGGACTTTTTGGCTACAATGCGCTACCCTAAAGAAGAATGAGCAGGGGGCGCGGTGCCAGCCTGCAAGCTTTAAGGAGAACGCATGTCTTTGTCGAAAAAACCGACTCAAAAGAAAACGCCATTCGTCGTCGAGCCCCTGAATTGGGTGGCTCCCGAAAGGCGGAACAAAGAAGCGCCGCGCCGTGAAGCCGCTGAAAAAGAAGACGACAAGGATTCGAGCGAATCCTGACGATTGCCGCAAAGGCCCGAATGGCCCGCGGCGCATCCATCTTATCGCCGTATAGCCAGATCGGCGCCGCTAAAAAATGCACGCTTTGCGTGCATTTTTTATTGTGTGGCAGGAAGGAGCGCGTTAACGCTTCAGGGATGTGCTTTTGCTGGATCCTTGACCGCGTCGAATTTATCGAATTCGACGGCGGTGACCTTGTCGCCTACTTTCTCGATCTTTCGTAAATAGACGGTATTGATGACATCCCGCGTTTCCGGGTCAATGGTCATGGGCCCTCGGGGGCTTTCCAAGGTCAGTCCTTTCATGGCATCCACGAGTTGGCTACGATCGGCCGGCAAGCCCACCTTTTTTATTGCCGCCGCGATGACGGCCATGCCGTCATAAGCGCCCACTGCCAGGTAGTTGGGCTCCATTTTTCCGCCGGATACGGTTTGATAAGTGTTGCGGAAGTCTTTGTTTTTCTGGCTGTTGTGCGAAAGCGTATAAAAGCCCGTGGATATCGCCCCCAGTGCGGCATCACCGGAAGCATCGAGAACATCCTGATCCACCCAGCCCTCCGGGGAAATCAGTTTGATGCCTGCTTTGGCCAAGCCACGTTCTTTGTAGGCTTTATAGAAAAGAATGACCGGCTCGCCAACAGGAAAGAAGGCGAAGACCGCGTCGGGCTTCTCGTCCTTGGCTTTTTGCAGGTATGGGGCGAAATCCACATTAGTCAGGGGAACGGCTACTTCACCGCTTATTTTGCCGCCTGCATGCTCGAACGATTTCTTGAACCATGTCGCTGCTTCTGTGGCTGGCGCAAAGTCGGCCAAAACCATGTAGACCGTTTTTATCCCCTGCTTGGCGGCCCATTCGCCCAACGGATAGGCCGTTTGCGCGGGTGTGAACGACGTGCGTACGATGTATGGCGATTTTGTGGGAATGATTGAAGTGGCCGCGTTCATAAGCACCATGGGGATCTTCGCCTGGGTGGCAAGAGGAGCCACCGCCATGGCTCCGGGGGTAAAGTCGAACCCTGTCAGGATATCCACTTTGTCCCGGGTTATAAGTTCCTGCGCTACCCGTTTGGCCACTTCGGGGTTTGCTCCGGCGGTATCACGATAGATGATTTTCGTGTCGTGCCCGGCCAGTTTTCCGCCGTTCTGCGCCAGATAGGTGTTGATTCCGTTCTGAAGCTGTCTTCCGCCAACTTCGTACATGCCCGACATGGACGCTATCACGCCGATCTTCACTGTCGGTTTGGTGCTTTGCGCGTAGGGTGCCGTGCAAAACAGCACGGCACCCAATGTGGCAAGAATGCGTGTTTTATTCATTTTGTCTCCATCATGGTCTTATGTTGAACTGCATTGCCTTCAATTCAATTTAAAGTGGATGGAAGGCTGTATCAATGCAATACGGACAATACATAACATTGTTCCAGCCAATAGCGCGTTTTTTGATGGGCAAGATGGTGTTGGTCATGGCCGGCCATTATTGCAGTCATCAATGACTGCTATTGAATTGGCCATATTGTGGCTTTCCTGGCGCCAGCCTAGTATTTTGAGTAGTCGCGACAACCAAGCAACGCCATGCTCTCGGGGGCTGACTTTATTAGCACTGAAGTGGTGCGGGGAAACGGCATGGGTTGCGGAACCTGAAAGGACGAGAATGCTTGAACTTTATCATCATGGATCTTCGGTTTGCGCCGCGAAGGTGCGTCTAGCATTGGACGAGAAGGGCCTCGAATGGCAAGGGCATTATGTCGATGTTCTAAAGGGCGATCAGTTTTCAAAGGATTATTTGAAAATCAATCCCAAGGCATTGGTTCCCGCCCTTAAGCACAATGGAAAGATAGTTACTGAATCGACTTTGATATGCGAGTATCTTGACGAGGTTTTTCCCGATATACCGCTCAAGCCCGTCAGTGCGTTCGAGAAAGTTCAGATGCGGTTATGGACGAAAGCGGTGGATGAGGTGATACATCCGATCTGCGGTGAAATCACATTTGCATCATGCCATCGCCATATTGTGCGGCGCCTTCCTCCCGATGATTTGCAACGGTTTTTAGCCAGCACACCGTCTCTTTCCGTTACGCCGGAATGGCATGATCGCAAGAAAGAATTGGTGAACAAAGGGTTTGACGCGCCCGGCATCGATGTGAAGTTTCGGATATACGACGGATACTTGCAAAAAATGGAAGAAACTCTCGCGGAGCGCAGATGGTTGGCCGGCGACACGTTTTCTTTGGCCGATATCGGGATGGTTCCCTATGTCAATCGTCTTGCAATGATGAGCATGTCGGACATGTGGGAAAAATCCAGGCCGCGTGTTACGCAATGGTTCGAAACGGTAAAGAGCCGGCCGTCGTTCCATTCGGCGCTTATCAAGTGGTGTCCCGAGGATCTTACCAATGATTTGAGGGAATTTGGCGCTCAGAGTTGGCCGGAAGTAAAACGTATGCTGCGTAAGTGAGATTGAATTTCCTGCCTTGAAAATACACACGCTGACGGCGATTTTCTGACGGCGCCTTCATAATTTAAAGACAACACCAGTTGTTGCGGCAGTGGTAAAAAGGAGTGGAGACATGTGGCTTAAAAATGTTTGGTATATCGCAGCGTTCGAGCATGAGTTCGAACAGCCTTTTGTGGCACGCCGCCTGCTCGACGAGCCGGTCGTCATGTTCCGGACTTCCTCGGGCGACTATACGGCGCTTTACGATGTCTGTCCCCATCGCTTGATGCCTTTGTCTTGCGGCAAGCGTATCGATGATGCCATTCAGTGCGGCTATCATGGCATGAGCTTTGCGCGGGACGGGCGATGCGTGGATATCCCAGGGCAAAAGCAGATACCGGCGGCGGCAGCCGTCAAGACATACCCGCTGATTGCCCGACATGGATTTGTCTGGATCTGGCCTGGCAATGCTGATTTGGCGGATCCCGCCTTGATTCCCGACCTGCACTGGCACGACGACCCGCAGTGGGTATCGTCGCGAGGCTACCATAATGTTCGCGCGGATTTCAGGCTGATGAACGACAATTTGCTTGATCTCAGCCATGAAACCTATGTGCATCACCAAACCATAGGCAATGGCGAAGAGCAGAGCATCGCCAATTATCCTATTGCTGTAACGACGGAAGGCGATTGCGTTGTGAGTGCGCATCGTGAAATGCCCGGTATAGAGGCGCCACCTTTCTTCGCCATGATTCTGGATTACCGCGGACTTATCGACCGCTGGCAGACGGCGATCAATTTTGTGTCGGGCATCAATATTACCGTTGCCGCCGTGTGTCCGGTAGGCGTGGATCGGGCCAATGCCTCCATCAGCCATGTGCTGCATCTGTTGACACCGGAGACGGAGACGTCGACGCATTATTTCTGGGCCAATACCCGGAACTACCGGCTCGACGACAATGAGCTTACCGAAACCATACGCAAAGCGGTCGTGGCGACTTTCGATGAGGACAAGGGGGTACTGGAACAGCAACAACGACAAATCGAGATGTTGAAGATCCCGGTTCCCCATGTGGCGATCAAACTGGACGAAGCCCCTTTGCGAGCCCGGCGATTATTGGATCGATGGGTGAAGGCGGAGGCTGAGAATCCGGCAACAGTCGTTTCGCCGATTGATCTGATTCCTGGTTCCGTTCTTGTGTAAGACCCGGGAAAACCGATAAACGCTATCCCTTTGCGTCACCCTGTGGCGCCCGGATAGCGAAGGCAACAAAAAACACGCCGATTTACGTCGGCGTTTTTTTTTGTAAACAGAAGGCGCAGAGCGGGAGCTGAGCCCGCGACCGCGTCTACTATTGAAGCGCTTCCTGCTTTGGCGTCAGTTCAGGCTTTGCGCGAATTCCTTTTCGTCGTAAAGCCAGGCATTGCCTTCGCAGAACTGTTCCGCCGTGCGGCTGCGCAGGAAGGCGTTGCGCAGGTCGCGGGTGGCTCCGGCCGCGTGATAGACATTGCCGTATAGTCGCGCCGTGAGCTGTGCGCGAGCGGTGCGCAGGTAGCGTGCTTCCTGGTAGACCAGGAATGCCGCAGCCAGGTCCCCATCCGAGTGCTGCACTTTGCTGGCCAGGCAGAAGGCGTCTTCCATGGCCATGCAGGCGCCTTGGGCAAGATATTGCAGCATGGGATGAGCCGCATCGCCCAGCAGGGTAACCCGTCCCTTGCTCCAATCTTTGATAGGTTCGCGGTCGCACAATACCCACATGCGCCACGATTCGATCTTGTCCAGCATCTGCTTGACCTCGGGCACGACGCCCTGGAACCGCAGCATGAGCTCTTCGGTATCGCCGTACGAATCCCAGCCTTCCTCATAGCGGTCGCTATGGAAGACGGCGACCAGATTGAACAGCTTGCCGCCGCGCAGCGGGTAGTGCACCAGGTGGTTTTTGGGGCCGGCCCATAGCGTCATGGCATTGCGCTGGTTGGCTTTGGGCACTTCCTCGATGGGCAGGACGGCGCGGTAGGCGATGTGCCCCGAAACGCGGGGCTTGCCGTCGCCCACGATTTTCGCGCGCACGGTCGACCACAGGCCGTCGGCGCCGATCAGGGCATCGCCGGTATAGGTCTCGCCCGCTTCCGTGTGCACGACGACGCGGCCGCCCTGGTCTTCGAAGTCCGTCATCTTGCAGCCGGAGTGCATGGATATCTGCGGGTAGTGCTGGCATTCGTCCAGCAGCACGGCGTGCAGATCGGCACGATGGATCAGCCCATAGGGGTGACCGAAGCGCTTGCGGATGAGCGTTGCGGCGGGAATGACCGTGACCTCGTCGCCCGAGATGCTGTCCATGACGACCAGGTCTTCCGGGAAGGCCGCGAGGGCGCTGATGCGTTCGGTCAGGCCCAGTTGATCGAACAGATAGAAGGCGTTGGGGCCGAGCTGGATGCCGGCACCGATTTCCTTGAATTCGCTGGCCTGCTCGAACAGATGGATCCGATGCCCTTGCTTTGCCAGTGACAGCGCGGCGGCGACACCGCCTATGCCGCCGCCTACGATCAAGAAGGTGTATTCGTTGTTGCTCATGGTTGCTGCTGTCCTTTAATGATTTACAAGTAAGGAAATGCCAGTGACCAGGCCTTGCCTCTCGACAAGAATGTGCAAGGGCAATGCGTCTGTCTGGCGTATGTAAGGTGATGGGTATTGCATGAGAGCAATGGTAGATTTTGAGTTTTATTGTGACAATGCAGCCCGGTTAATATGGGGAATTGCGCTGAACAATAAAACAATGAAAGCGACCCGGCAGCCTGGGAGGATTGGCGGATGCGGGAGGTCGGAGTCATTGGATGAACAGGGTCGCTACGGTATTGCGCAACCATTGATTGGCCGGGTCGCGGTGGTATCGTTCGTGCCAGTATTGCTTGACCGGGTAGGTGGGGAGCTTGATGGGCGCGGTAAGTAGTTTTGTCTGGCCTTCGCCGGCCAGGATGCTGCCCAGGTGCGCCGGGACAATGGCGACGAGGTCGGAGTGCGCAACGATGCCGGCGACGCCAAGAAACGAGGGAACGCGGATGACGACATTGCGGGTAATGCCTTGTTCTTCTAAAGCCTTGTTCAGTATCCAGTGGCCGGTGCCGCGCGGCAGCACTACCTCTATGTGTCGTTCGTCCAGAAAGTCTTCCAGACGCATCTGGTCGTTCAGTCGGGGATGGTGCTGGCTGGCCATGCAGATGAAGCCTTCTTCGAAAAGCCTTTGCTGGTAGAACGGGGCGGGAATGTCCACGGTGAACCCCATCGCTATGTCGACGTCTCCCGATTCCAGCAGGCGCGCGGCGTTCTCGTCCAGATTTACCGTTTCAATCCGCACGCCGGGCGCCGTCTTTCTCAAGTAGGCGAGAAGCTTGGGCAGAATGACGGTTTGCCCGACATCGGTCATGCATATCCTGAACACATGGTTGGCGGTGGCAGGATCGAAGGGTTGCGGCATTCCGGCGTTGCCGGCGCACAATGCCAGCGCATCCCGAATGGCGGGAATCATGGCTTCGAGACGAGGAGTGGGCTGCATGCCGTTGGAGGTGCGGACGAATAGCGGGTCGTTGAAGTGGTCACGCAATTTTCCCAGCCGTATGCTGATCGACGGTTGCCCAAGGCCGATTTTTTCCACGGCTATCGACACGCTTTTCGTTCGATAGATTTCATCCAGAATCTGGAAGTCCTTGACATCTATGTCGATCATTCCGGGGTCTCCTGATTGCCGTTGCGAGGATGCATCCGGCCGTCACTGGAGCCGGACTTCAAGCGCAACTCGAAATCCGGCCGGTTTCTTTTCGGGGTGGAATACGGCGTGGCCGGCTAGCCGCGGCTTTCCCGCCATAGACCCAGCGCCTTTTGGGCGGGGCGGTCGGAGAAGCTGAACAGCACCGAGTCTTCGGCTGGTTCGTGCTGGACCTGGCACCACGACGGCACGACGAAGACGTCGTGCGGCCCCCATGGAATGGTCTGGTCGCCGATGCGGCTGCTGCCGTGGCCCTCCACGACGCAGTAGACGGTGCCGTCCGTGGACCGGTAGGGTTCGCTCTTGAAGCCCGAAGGCAGGAATTGCGTGTAGGCGGCAATGGTGGGCATGGGCGAACCCCCGGTGGCGGGATTCGTGTATTGCAGCTTGACGCCGTGGTGGGCGTCGAGCGGGCCGTTGCGATACAGACGATCCAGGACTTCCCGGCTGCGGCTGTAGGGGTAGACGAACAGCGGCGACGAAAGGCTGGAGGGCGTGTATTCCAGCGGTAGCAGGGCGGCGCCGTAGCGCGCCTGCGCATCGCCTTCCGGCCGCTCGATGGCCTGGGTTTCCTGGGGGTAGCTTTCGAAGAAGCTGGTCGTGAACATGTTCACGATGGGCACGTCCAGTCCGTCCAGCCAGATCACGGGCTCGTCGCCGGGATTGCCGTGGTCGTGGAAAGTCCACGATGGCGTGATGATGAAATCGCCCGGGTGCATGGTGATGCGCTCTCCGTCGACGGCGGTGTAGGCGCCGTGGCCTTCGATGACGAGGCGCAGGGCCGCGGCCGCGTGGCGGTGGCTGGGAGCGATCTCGCCAGGCATGATGAGCTGCAGGCCGGCGTACAGGCTTTGCGTGATCTGCGAAATGCCCCGCAGGTTGGGATTTTCCAGAACCAGGACGCGGCGCTCGGCCTCGCGCGCCGTGATGAGGCCGCCGGCCTCCATGAGCAGCGCGCGCATCCTGGGGTAGTTCCAGCAGGCCGGAACATATTCCGGGCGCGGCTCGGCGGTGACCAGCCTGGCCATGGCGGCCCACAGCGGCGCGACATCGTGGCGATCCAAGCGCTCGTAAAACTCGCGCCGGGCTGCTTCCAGTTCTGGCGTTTCGGGGGATGTGGCGTGACTCATGGCGCTCTCCGCGTACTGGTTGCCGGGATTCAGGCGGCGGCGCGAACCTTGACGTCCAGCGAGCCGATGCGTTCTATCGAGGCATGCATGACGTCGCCCGGAACCAGCGGGCCCACGCCTTCCGGCGTACCGGTGATGATGACGTCGCCGGGCTGCAGAGTATAGAAGGACGATGCGAATTCAATGAGCTCGGGCACGCCCAGGATCAGGTCGGCGGTATTGGATTTTTGGCGCTGTTCGTCGTTGACTTTCAGGGAAAGCTCCAGGTTCGAGGCGTCGGGCAGTTCGTCGGCCGTGACCAGCCACGGGCCAAGCACCGTGTAGCTGTCTGGCGATTTGCGCAGGCTGCGTTCTTCGGGGCCGCGGATGGTGATGTCCAGGCCTATGCAGTAGCCGGCCACGTAGTTCAGCGCGTCTTCGCGGCGGATGTTGTTGCCCTGCTTGCCGATCACCACGGCCAGTTCGACTTCGTGGTCGTTGCGCCGATCCAGCTTGCGCAGAGCCACGCCGGCATGCTCGCCCACCAGCGAGCTCGGGGCCTTGAGGAACAGGCCGGCGCGCTGGATGTGGTTGATCTGGTTGTCGTGATGCAGGTTGCGGTCGTCCAGGACTTCCTGCAGGTGCTTTACGTAGTTGACCGGCGCGGCGATGATCTTGCCGGGATTGGCCACCGGCGAGAGCAGATGGGCTTGATCCAGCGGCAGCGTGGGGGCCTTATCCTTGATGGCCTCGATGCGGGCGCGAACCTTGTCCAGGTCGGCGATGAGGGGATCGTGGCCGGGCAGGGGATAGCGGTGAGCCGGCAGGACGTCCAGGGCGGCGCTGACGTCGCGGACGAGGGAGCCCTCGACGAGACCGAGTTGATTGTTGCCGAATCTACAGATTTTCATGATGGGACTCCGAATGCGGGGCCGCGGTCTTTGAGCGGCGATTTTGGGATGATGATGCGCGCCGGCCCATGCCTTCCTATGGTGTCGGAACCTGAAGGGGACTTGGGCGAGGCGCGAACGATGGAGCAAGTATAGGAAGGGCTTAACTATCAGTCTAGACATCATGTATGATAATTGTTATCAATTATTTTGATTTTTATCGTCTTGGTGGGATATGGACAATATCGACTTGAAGCTGCTGGCCGTTTTCGACGGCATCTACAAGACGGGTAATATTTCGCAGGCCGCCGAATCGCTGGGCATAGGCCAGCCTGCGGTCAGCATGAGCCTGCGCAGGCTGCGCGAGCACTTCAACGATCCGCTGTTCGTGCGCACCTCCGGCGGCATGGCGCCCACCTCCCTGGCCGAGGACCTGAAGCCGTACGTGACGCAAACATTGGCCCTGCTGCATACCACGCTGGACTACCGCGCGCGGTTCGATCCGGCCACTTCCGAGCGCACGTTCCGCGTCTGCATGAGCGATATCGGCCAGGTGACGGCATTGCCCGCCTTGCTGGAAGTCATCAAGCGCGATGCGCCATCCATCCGGATCGAAATCACGACGGTTTCCGAACACACGCCCAAATTGCTGGAATCCGGCGAGGTGGATCTGGCCGTGGGCTTCATGACCAGGCTGGATGCCGGCTTCTACCAGCAAAAGCTGCTGGACGAGCGCTTTGTCTGCATTGCGCGTTCGGGGCATGCCCGCATCGGCCCGACACTCAGCCTGCGCCAGTTCCAGGAAGAACTGCATATGGTGGTGAGTTCGTCGGGAACCAGCGACGAGCTTATCGACCGGATGCTCCAGACGAACAATGTCCAGCGCACCGTGGCCGTGCGCGTGCCGAATTTCGCCGGCATCACCGCCAATATCGAGAACACGGACTATCTGGTCATCGTGCCGGAACGCCTGGGGCTGTTCCTGCAGAAAGGCTGGGACATCAAGGTGCTTCCCCTGCCGTTCGAGGCGGTCAGCTATCAGGTCATGCAGCACTGGCACGAACGCCATGCCCGCGAGCCCGGCAACCGCTGGCTGCGCGCAGTCATGTCCGGAATCTTCCAGCAACCCTCATAAGTGGATGGTTATGTCCCGCCGGTAAAAAGTCATTGGAGGTATTTTTTCAGGTTCTTCAAAATGTGCCGACACAGTCAAGATGTGTTGGCACAGATAAAAACACCGGCCGTATCCGCCGGCGCGCATGGCGACGCCACGGAAGCAGCGGTCGTGAATAATAAACAGACCCTGGAGTAGACAAGGTGAGATCCGAATTCAGAAAGTACGCAGTAGTGGCCCTGCTGTTTGTATTCATGGTGGTGAACTTTGCCGACAAGGCGGTTCTGGGCATTGTCGGGGTGCCGTTGATGAAGGACGTGGGCATTACGCCGCAGGAGTTCGGCTACATCGCCAGCTCGTTCTTCCTGCTGTATTCAATTTCGGGCATTGCGTTCGGCTTCCTGGCCAATCGCATCAAGTCGAAATACATCCTGCTGGGCCTGGCCGCCGTCTGGGCGTTGACCCAGTTTCCGGTGGTGTTCTGGCCGACGGTGCCGATCCTCGTCATGTCGCGCATGTTGCTTGGCGCGGCGGAAGGGCCCGCCTATCCCGTCGCGGTACATGCCGTCTACAAGTGGTTTCCCGACGACCGGCGCACGCTGCCGACGGCCATGCTGTCGCAGGGGGCGCCGGTGGGGGTGATCATTGCGGCGCCGCTGCTGGCCCATCTGATCGCCCGCTATTCCTGGCATGCGGCGTTCATCGCCTGCGGCGTGCTGGGCCTGGCCTGGTGCGTGTTGTGGGCCTTTATCGGTAAAGAGGGCGGGCATGGCGAGCCGGCTTCCCGGCCGGCGGGCACGGCGGTTGCCGGCTTCGACGAGGACGGCCCGCGTATTCCGTATTCGCGCCTGCTGCTGGATCCGTCGCTGATAGGCACCGTGCTTGCCACGTTCGCCGCGTTCTGGATATTGACCGTGGGCCTGACCTGGCTGCCGCCTTATCTCGAGCAAGGGCTGGGATACGTCACGGTGGACATGGGATGGCTGATCGCCGTGATCGTGGGCGCCAATATTCCGTTCCAGCTTGGCGGCTCGTGGTTGTCGCAGCATCTGCTCGTCAAGAAGGGCGTGCCCTCGCGCTTGTCCCGTGCCGTGCTCATGAGCGGCCTCATCGCGCTGGGCGGTGTCAGCCTTTTCGCCGCTATGCTGCTGGACTTTGGGCCAGTCGCAAAAATCGTGTTCCTGGCCATAGGCTGCGCCTTGCCCAATATCGTGTTCTGCATCGGGCCCGCCATTATCGGCGAGTTCGCGCCGCTTCGGCAGCGCGCCGGCCTGCTGGCCATCAACAGTTCGGTGGGCACGACGGCGGGCTTGATCGCGCCCACGGTGACGGGCTGGCTGGTCGGCGCGGCGGGCAAGGCGAACGTGGCCGCCGGCTACGCAAACAGCTATATGTTCGCTGGCGCGCTGCTCGTGGTGTTCGGCCTGCTGGGCTGCTTCATCATCGATCCCGCCCGGAGCGCGGCCAGGAACCGCCGGCTCTGCGAGGGCGCGCAGACCTGCCCGGCCGATGACCGGCAATCCATGTCTCACGCACCGACTTAGCGTGTATGCATGGAGGCGGCGGCCTTGGCGCCCGCCGGATGGTTGCAATGATTATGTTTTGTCGCGGGCGTTGCGTATGTCGTCTTTGGCTTCGCCGATCTTTCGCTGGACTTTGCCCACGGCCTTGTCCACTTTGCCTTCGGTTTCCGTTGCGCGATTCCCCGTGACCTTGCCCACGGCTTCCTTGATCGTGCCCTTGACTTCCTTGCCTGCGCCCTTGATGCGGTCGTTGTCCATGTTCGTTCCTTTCTTGATCGAGTACGGATGAAATCCACAGGCCGTGTGACAGGCGCTTGACGGAATGCCGATGCCCCCAACGGCTGCGGATATCTGCACTTTATCCATGGACCGCACCTGCAGAAAGACCAGCCAGTACTAGGAGCACTAGTATTTTTGGACGTTTTATTTCGTACGGTTTTTCTTGCCGTGAGAGAATTCCTCGTAGCCGATAATGCCACGCTCTCGTGCCCATACAATCGCTGCGCTGCGCCTGTGCACATCGATCTTGCTGTAGATCGTGGCCACATGGTTGCGCACGGTATTGCGCGCCAGATGGAGTGTCGCGCCGATTTCTTCGTCGCTTTGTCCCTGGCACATCAGCCCCAGGACATCATGCTCACGCGGCGTCAAGTCGGCCAGCTCCAGCGCGTTGTCCTGCCTGCCTTGCGGTCGCCGGATCTGCGCCAGCTTTTCGATGACAGTGCGGCTGAACCACGATGTGTCCTGCATGACTGTTTCGATTGCCGCGATAAGTTCCACTTCGGACTGCCTGCGCTCGGTGATGTTCTGGATGACGAACAGCACGCACGGCTTTTCCTGGATGCTGACGGTCTCGGCTGAAGCCAGGCAGTCCAGCAGCGTGCCTTCCTTGGTCTGCAACTGGATTTCATGGTTGCGGACGCTGTTGGTCTTGATCAGCAAGGCTTCGAGTTTTTGGTATTCCCTGGCATCCGCCCATATCGAGAGGTCGGCCGAGTCATGGTTCAAGGTTTCTTCAGCCGAATAGCCGGTGGTGTTCAGGAATGCGTCATTCACTTCCAGCAAGTGAAACTTTTCGAGCGTACTCAAGAACATGGGAACGGGAGCAAGCCGGAAGGCTTTTGAAAAACGTTCCTGCATTCCCCGCAATTCATTTTCCACCTGTTTTCTCGGATCCAGGTCGATGAAGGTGAACAGCATGCAATCCCTGTCTCCCTCTTCCATGGGCTGGCCGGCGACGATGACAGATTTTTCCTTTCCGCCCGGCAGTTTGAGCTTGGCCTCCATTTGCGGAATGGTCTTGCCTTCGTTCAGGCTGGCGATAGCCTCATCCTTTTTGTCGGCATAAGCCAGGACATCGATTTCGTAAACGGATCTGCCTATGACCTTCTCGCGGCGATAGCCTGTCATGTCCAGGAACCCCTGGTTGACCCTGACGTAGCGTAAATCGGCCAGACAGCATATCAAGGCGGGGGCCGGATTGGCGTTGAACGTTTTTTCGAAGCGTTCTTCTGCGTTGTAGCGTTCGGTGACGTCGTGCATGACCAGCACAGCCGCTTCCGGATTTTTTGCCTCGTCGTTCAATATCAGGCCGCTTACCTGGTGTATTCGACGAAAATCGGCATCGTCCGCTCGCGTGACTTCCACCACTACATCGGCGAACTCATCTCCTGAAAGTACGCGCTCGATGGGATATTGCGCGCAGGACAACCGGTGGTTGTTTCTATACTTGAGCATGAATTTCTCGCCGTAGCCGTCGGCCGTTTTACCCAGTTCCTCCAGCGTTTGTACGCCGTGCATGTCAAGCGCCGTCTGGTTGGCCCAGGCGATGGACTTGTCGGGCTCGATCAGCATGACGCCTTCGATCAGGCCGCTGATGATCTGCTGCAGATGCTGGCGATTTGTGGTTGGGGCGATGGGCTCGGTACTCATATACGGCTCCGTAAGGGATTGCGCTTATGACATGTTGAGGCTCGCTAAGAATAGCCTGCCCGCCAAGATCCGGTCTTTTTAAAAAGTAAATTTACACGTTGTATGCTTTTGACAAACGCCCCAGGAGGGGCGCGCGAGGCCAATGCAATGCCCGCTTTGAGTCCGGTGTAAAAGCACTAGCAAAAATGAAGAGTTTCCATCTGTGCGCGGCGACGATGCATTTGTAGGATTGAGCTGCCTTGAGTGTTTTCCAAGGTATTTCAATCTAGGAGTGTTATATGAGCACCGATCAAAATCAAAATCCGCAAGTGCAGAATCCCGGCAATCGCCCGGTGGACGATCCGGGGCAGAAGCCTTCGCGCCAGGCGCCTGGTCAACAGCCTGGCGACCCCAGTCGCCAAAACGACCCTAGCCGGCCGGATGATCCAAGCCGCCAGAACGATCCTCATCGTTCAAGCGATCCCGATGGCCAAAACGACTCGCGCCGTTTGAGCGACTCGGCCCAGCGGGAAGCAGGCAAGGCCGGAGCGCCGCAGCCAAGCCGCGACCGCTGATCGCGGTTCGAAGCTGAGTTGCCGCCGTACGGGGCCGAGCAGCGGGGCCGGGGCGGCAGCTAGCTCGCAGCCGGCAGATCGGTTGCCGATCCCTTGCCGGCGCATGCCTTTCCGGTGCAAGATCCACTGCCGCCTTCAGCCCGAATTGCGCAGTCCGGCGGCGATGCCGTTGATCGTCATGTGTATGGCCCGCTGGATCTGGCTTTCCTTGTCGTCGCGGCGCGGCGCCTTTTCTCCTTCCTGCCGATGGCGCTTCAGCAGTTCGACCTGCAGGTGGTTGAGTGGGTCGATGTAGGCGAAACGTTCGCTCAGGGCATTGGCCAGCAGAGGGTCTTCGGCCAGCAATTCGCGCTGGGCGACCCGCGTGAACATTTCCCTGGTCAGCAGGAATTCGGCCTCGATGCGTCCGAACACATGGTTGCGCAAGGCGGCGTCCGCCACCAGGCCGGCGTACTGCCGGGCGATGCCCAGGTCGGTCTTGGCCAGCACCTGTTCCATGTTCGACAGCAGCGTCCTGAAGAAAGGCCAGTCGCGCGCCATCTTCCTCAGCATGGCCAGGCGCGCCGCGGCTGTCGCCGGCCCGTTCTCGTGGCCATGTTCGACGTAGCGATACAGGGCGGTTCCCATACCGTACCAGCCGGTCAGCAAGAGGCGGCACTGCGCCCACGAGAACCCCCATGGAATGGCGCGCAGGTCTTCGATCTTCTGGCTGGCCTTGCGCGACGAGGGCCGTGAGCCGATGTTCAGCCCGGCGATTTCAAGTATGGGCGTCGAGGCGAAGAAGTAGTCGTTGAAGCCCGGCGTGGCGTAGACCAGATCGCGATAGGCCTGCTGGGCCGTGGCCGACATGAAGTCCAGCGCCGAACCGAACCGGGCCATGTTCTCGTCTTCGGTTTGCGCCGCCGCCAGCTTGGGCGCCAGGCTGGCCTCGAGCGTCGCCGCGACGAACATTTCCAGGTGGTAGCGCCCGACTTCGGCGTTCTTGTACTTGGCCTGTATGACTTCGCCTTGCTCGGTCAGCCGTATCTGGCCGTTGACGGTGCCCGGCGGCTGGGCAAGGATGGCGTCGAAGCTCGATCCGCCGCCGCGGCCCACCGATCCGCCCCGGCCATGGAACAGCCGCAGGCGCGTCTTGCGTTTCAGGAATACCTGGACCAGTTGGCGCTCGGCCTGGTAGAGGGACCAGTTCGAGGTCAGATAGCCGCCGTCCTTGTTGCTGTCGGAATACCCCAGCATGACTTCCTGCACGCCGTCTTGCGCGTGGCGCACACGGGCCTTGACTTCGGGCAGGTCCAGCCATTGCGCCATGATGCCGGCGCTGCGCTCCAGGTCGGGTATGGTTTCGAACAAGGGCACCACCATCAGTCCGCCTTCGCTGTTGTCGGAAGCCTGGTTCCAGGCCGGCGCGATGAGTCCGGTTTCCTGCTGCAGCACCAGCACTTCGAGCAGGTCGCTGAGCGTTTCGGTGTGCGAAACGATGGCCTGCTTGATGGCCATGTCGCCATATTTCTTGCGGCAAGCCGCCGCCATGCGCAATATGGCCAGTTCTTTTTCGGTTTCGGCCGAATAGGATATCCACGGCGACACCAGGGGCCTGGCCTGGCGGATTTCGCTGCGCAGCAGGCTGATGCGCTCTTCCTCGGACAAGGCGGCGTAGTCGACGACCTTGTTGTTGCGCATGACGCAGGCCGCCTTGAACAGCTCGGTCAACACGCGTTCGTGGACGTCCGAGCTCTGGCGCAGATCGACCGTGGCCAGGTGGAAGCCGAATACGCTGGCGGCCTGGCGCAGGCTGTCGAGCCGCAGCGGCGCGATGAGCGAGCCGTGGTGCTTGCCGAGCGAGTCGAGCACGATTTGCAGGTCGTGCTCGAACTCCTGGGGATCCGCGTAGGGCGGGGCCTCGTAGGTCGGCCAAAGCGCCTGCGAATGGCCGGTCAGCGCGATGGACGTGGCGGCCAGCCTGGCATAGATATGGATGAAGGCGCGGCGGTACGGTTCGTCCAGCCGGTGGGGGGAGGGGTCCTGGCTTTCCTGGGCAAGCTCCCGCAGCGCGGGGCTTACCGGACTCAGCGACTGGGAGATGGAAACCTCGGTTCCCAGTTGCTTGACTTCGTGCAGGTAGTGGCGCAGCACCAGTGTGGACTGGCGCAGCAGCGCTTGCTCCAGTGTCGTCGCATTGACGTTGGGATTGCCGTCCCGGTCGCCGCCTATCCAGTTGCCCATGCGCAGGAATGGCGGCAGCGGCTCGCCGCTCTCGTCGAAAATGTTGCGGGCCGGGCCTTGCAACTGATTCGACAAGTCCTGGTAGAGCCGGGGAATGGCTGTCAGGAAGGTGCTGGTGTAGTAGGTGAGCGCATTGTCGATTTCGTCGATGACCGTCAGCCTTTGCTGGCGCAGCATGCGCGTCTGCCACAGCATGGCGACCAGGCCCGTCAGCCGTTTCTGCAGCGCGCGCCTTTCCGAAGGCGTCAGGGTGTCCTGTTCGTGGGCCAGCAGGGCGGCGATCTCGCGGTGCAGGTCCAGGGTGCTTTTGCGCTGGACTTCGGTGGGGTGCGCGGTAAGCACCGGCATGATGCAGGCGCTTTCCAGGTAGCGCCTAACCTTGTGTCCGCCAATGCCCTGGGCCTTCAGGAAGGTCAGGGCGTGCTGCAGGCTGCCGTGCGCCGGCTCGCCGCTGGTCAGCTCGTGCTTGCGCTGGCGCCGGTTCTGGTCGCGGTCTTCGGCGATGTTGGACAATTGCAGGAAATAGCTGAACGCCCGAGCGACCGAGTTGGCCTTGTGGCTGGCCAGCCGAACGATTTGACGCTCCAGGATTTTTCCCGATGCCGCATCCCCCTCGCGGCGAAACTTCACGGCCGCCTGACGAAGCTTTTCGATGATTTCGTAGACGGCCTTGCCGTCGCATTCCTTGATGACTTCGCCCAAGGTCTTGCCAAGCAGGCGGATATCGTTGCGCAGGGAAGAGGACGCCGCGGCGCCGGGTGCTGAGTGATCCACAAAGTCTCCTGGTAGGCCCGATGCCGCCGTGGCCCGTTTGTCTATGTTGCAGTGCAACCAACACTATAACCAGTCAGGCCGGGGTTTGACTAGGGGCGTGTCTAGGAGCTTGCCGTTTTCGGGTAGGCGCCGCGGAATATCTGGAGCACGCGATTGTGGGTCGTGCTGGATTGCACGTCGGTGCGCCACATGATGCCGACGTTGCGATGGGCGTCAGGCACGGGCAGGGGCAGGATGGACAGCACGCCCAGGGCCGCGAAGTACTGCGCCATTTCCAGCGGCAGCAGGCCGAAGATGTCGCGGTTCTGCAAGACCCCCACGATGGTCATCATGGACACCGATTCGATGATGCGCCGCGGAATGTTGATTTGGTGGTTTGCCAGGATGCTGATGATCAATTCGCGGGTAAGCGCCCCTTGCGGCGGCAGGATCATGGGAAGGCCCTGCAGGTCGCTCCAGTCGACCGAATCCTTCCGGGCCAGCGGGTGCCCGCAGCGGACGGAGATGACGAAGGGGTCTTCGTAAAACACTTCGTAGCTGAATTCGGCCCCCAGCGGCCGATTGGGCAACACCCCCACGAGGAAGTCGATGGAACCGGCGCGCAGCGCGGGCAGCAGGCTTTCCATTGTGCCTTCCTGCACGGACACGGCGACGTCCTGGGTCTGTGATTCCAGCAGTTCGATGAGCTGCGGCCCGAGCTTCAGCGCGGCGGCCGGCATGACCCCCAGCGATACCCGTATGACCGGCACTTCGCTGATGTCGCGCAGATCGGACTGGACCATGTTGAGGCGCGCCAGGATATCGTGGGCGTGGCGAATAAGGCATACCCCGTGTTCCGTGGGCGCCAGCCCGGCGGGCGTGCGTTCGAAAATCCGCAGGCCCATGCCCGACTCGAGCGACGACAGCATTTTGGAGACTGCCGGCTGGGTCAGCGAAAGCGCCGCCGCCACCCTGCTGACGCTGCGCATCTCGTCCAGCGCGACGAGCAATTGCAGATGCCTGAGCTTGAGGTTTGCGCGGATATACCAATCGGATCTGGACATGGTGACGGTGCCCCAGGGTAATCATGGATATGAGCTAAATGTTATGTGAAACGCCTTTAAATTTCAATTGACCTTATGTCAGGCCAATGTCTACCATGTCTCACGTCGTTAAAAAGACAAGACGAAATGGCGCAACCGCCATCCATAACTACGCGAGACAAAAGGACCTAATCATGATTACTCGTCGCATCGTGGCGCGCAGTGCCGCCGCCATGGCTGTTTTGGCAATCACCGCGTCCGCCCAGGCCGCCGACTGGTTCCCGCAACCCGTGAACCTGACCACGGCGGACGGCAAGACCACGCAAGTCGAATATCAGGCGCAAACCAAGAAGGCCAGCCGCAACTGGAAAATTTGCGTTTCCTACCCCCATATGAAGGACCCGTTCTTCCTGGCGTCCGATTACGGTGCCGTCGAAGAGGCCAAACGCCTGGGAGTGAGCGTACAGGTCCTGGACGCGGGCGGCTATACGCAATTGAGCAATCAAATCTCGCAGATCGAGGATTGCGTCGCCGGCGGCGCCAATGCGGTGGTGATGGTGGCCATTGCGGCGGATGGCATGGATAACCTGTTGCGCAGCCTCAAGGAAAAGAATATTGTCGTCGTCGACGCCATCAATGGCGTAACGTCCAAAGACGTATCGGCCCGCGTGCTGACCAATCCTCACGACGAGGCGATGCGCGCAGGCCAGTACCTGGCGAAGAAGCATCCCAAGGGCACGCCCACCGTTCATGTGGGCTGGCTGCCGGGGCCTGCCGGCGCGGGTTTCGTCGAGGCCTTCAACGCAGGGTTCCACGAAGGAATCAAGGACAGCGCGGTGGTTGTCGACGAGACCAAGTATGGCGACGTGGGCAAAGAGGTGCAGGGCCGCCTGGTGGAGGACATGCTTCAAACTCACAAGGACCTGGACTACGTGGTGGGAACGGCCGTCATGGTCGAGGCCGCCATTCCCTTGCTGCGGGCGCAAAAGCTGGATAAAAAGGTAAAGCTGGTTTCCGTATACCTGACCCCGGGTGTGTACCAGGCCTTGAAGAGCAACCGGATCGAGGCGGCGGGTGTCGCGCCCGTGGTGCTGACCTCGCGCATGCAGATCGACACCGCCGTGCGCATACTCGAAGAGGGCAAGAACCGCGAGCCCGTGACCACGGTCAATACGCTGGGCAAGGTGTATACGCCCGCCACGGTCAAGGAAATCGATCCTCTTGAAGTCCTGGCTCCTCCCAGCTTCAAGCCGATCTTCAGCTTCAACGGCGCCAAGTAGCCGCGTTGCGGGAGATTGCGCAAATGAATGCCGCCGATCTGCATCCCGCGCCCGAGGCTTTGCTGAGGGTGCGGGGCTTGACCAAGCATTATGGGACGAACGTCGCGCTCAACCGGGTCGACCTCGACATCCTGCCGGGCCGGGTGCATGTGCTCTTCGGCGAGAACGGCTCGGGGAAATCGACGTTCATCTCCATGCTGGCGGGCGCCAACCAGCCCACCAAAGGCCGGGTTGAAATAGGCGGCCATGCCGGCGCCTTCCGCAGCGTGGCCGACGCCAGGTCGCACGGCATCCGCGCGGTATTTCAGGAGTTCTCGCTCGTTCCGCAGCTGACCGTCGCCGAGAACATCGTGCTCGGCGAGGAGCCGGCCTCCACGCTGGGGGTGCTTTCCAAGGCCGAGGCCACCCAGTCCGCCCGGGCGCTGATTTCCGACCTGGGCTTCGACCTGGCGCCGGGCGATCATGTCTGTACATTGGCCCGGGGCAAGCAGCAAATGGTGGAGATCTGCAAGGCGCTGCGCCGCCCGCCCGCCGTGCTGATCCTGGACGAGCCCACCGCCTCCTTGTCCGAGCATGACGCCAAGGCGCTGTTCGCGCTGGTCCGGCGCCTGCGGGACGACGGCTGCGCCATCATCTACATTACGCACCGCATGCACGAAATCCCCTTGCTGGGCGATGAGGTGTCGGTGTTGCGGGACGGGAACCTCATTGCCACGGTTCCGGCGGACACTCCCGAGAGCGAGCTGATTCAATTGATGACGGGCAGGGCATTGTCCGACATCTACCCGGAACTGCCAGAGCCCACAGGAGACAGCCGCCTGACGCTGCGCAATCTCAGCCTTGCGCCGGAGCTGGGCGTGACGACGGTAACGGACATCAATCTGGAAGTCCGGGCCGGCGAAATCGTCGGTGTGGCCGGCCTGGTCGGCTGCGGCAAGAGCGAGCTGGGGCAAGCCTGTTTCGGCCTGCGCAAAGTCAAGGCGGGCGAGATCCGCCTGGATGGCGAGCCCGTGCGTTTCTCGCACCCGGCGCATGCCATTGCCAAGGGACTTTGGTACAGCCCTTCCGATCGCAAGAACGATGGCCTGGCGATGGGCCGTTCGGCTCGGGAGAACATGAGCTTGTCGGGTCTTGCCTGGGGGCGCATTGCGGGCCGGTGGCTCAAGCCCCGCCAGGAGAACCAGTTGCTTGGCGAATTGTCCCGCAGCGTCATGTTTCCGCAAGCCAGGCTGGGCGAGTCCGTCAGCAACTTTTCGGGTGGCAACCAGCAAAAAGTATTGCTCGCCAAGGGCCTGGCCCAGAATATCGGCGTGTATGTCTTCGACGAGCCCACCGTGGGCGTCGACGTGGGCGCCCGCCCGGCCATTTACCAATATATGGCGAATCTGCTCAAGGCCGGCGCCGCAATCTTGCTGGTGTCGTCGGATCTATCCGAGCTGTTCGGCTTGTCTCATCGTGTTTTGGTCATGAATGGCGGGCGCATCGTCGATGAGTTTCAACGCGGTGATTACGAAGAACATCGCGTTCTGGAAAAATTTTTTTAGTGAGACTTCTTATGGCTACCTCGGACATTTCCAAGCCCCTGGCGGCAGTCCAGATTCCCGACCGTCAGGGCAGGCTCAGGCCTGCGGTCAAGTTCCTGCTTTATTACCGCCAGGCGCTGGTGCTGCCGGTGCTGTTCGTCGCCGCGCTGATCCTGTTTTCGCTGGGGGCGCCGGGATTCCTCAGCGCCGACAACCTTACCAACGTTGCGCGCCAATCCGTTTACCTGATGATTGTTTCGCTGGGGCAACTGGTGGTGCTGATCGTCGGAGGACTGGACCTTTCAGTGGGCGTCATTGCCGCGCTGGTGTCGGTGGTGGGGGCGATGGTCATGGCCGGCACGTTCGCCGCCATGCCTGACTACCCATGGCTTGCCATTGGCCTGGGCATCCTGGCTGGCGCCGCGATCGGAGCTTGCGTCGGCCTCATCAACGGCGTGGGCTCGGCCATCATGCGCATCCCGCCGTTCATGATGACGCTGGGCATGTCCTCGGTCGTGTTCGGCGTGGCGCTTTTCATCGGCGGCGGCGTGCCCGTCTACGGCATTCCGACCCAGTTCGGCGAGACATTCGGCTTTGGCGAGATTGCGGGCATTCCCATCCCCACCCTGGTGACCATTGCCTTGATCGTGTGCGTTTACTTCCTGCTGGAGTGGACGCGCTTTGGCCGCCACCTGTACGCGGTGGGCGGAAACCTGCGCGCCGCCCAGCTTTCGGGGGTTCGTTGCGAACGGGTGATCATCCTGGCCTTCGTCATTGCCGGCGTATTCGCCGCCATCACGGGATTGCTGTTGACGGCGCGCCTGGACACCGGTGAGTCGAATATAGGCTCGAGCCTGCCGCTGGAATCGATTGCCGCCTGCGTCATCGCCGGCGTCAGCCTGGCGGGGGGCGTGGGCCGCACATTCAACGTCGTGCTGGGAACGGTACTGATCATGCTGGTGCAGAACGGCTTGAACCTCATGCAGGTCGGCGCCTATGCTTCGACGATGGCGATCGGCGCGATCCTGATCTTTGCGATGGCGCTTTCCAGAAAATGAATCTTGTTTATGACTACTGGCTTGCCGGGCGCAAGAACGGCGCGGCCAACCTACAAATATCTTAGGAGACTGAATCCATGAATAGCCCTGAAGTGATTTCCGGCGTAAAGAATGTGCCCTTTACCGGCAAGGAGTACCTGGACAGCCTGGATGACGGCCGCGAGGTCTGGATCTACGGGAAGCGGGTCGAAAAAATCACCGAGCACCCCGCATTCCGCAATTCCGCCCGCATGGTGGCGCGCATCTACGATGCGCTGCACGACGAGTCGAAGCGCGACATCCTGACGACGGCCAACGACTCGGGTGGTTTTACCCATCGCTTTTTCCGCGCGCCGCATACCGTTGCGGAGCAAGTGGCGCAGCGCGACGCGATCGCCGAAATACAGCGCGTGTCTTATGGATGGATGGGGCGTTCGCCCGATTACAAGGGCTCCTTCCTGGGGACGCTGGGCGCCAATTCGGCGTTCTACCGGGGCTACGAGCAAAATGCGTTGCGCTGGTACAAAAAGGCCCAGGAGCGCACCTGGTACATCAATCACGCCATCATGAATCCGCCGGTCGACCGCAACAAGCCCAGCGCCGATACCTCCGACGTGTTCATCCGCGTCGTCAAGGAAACCGACGCGGGCATTTACGTGAGCGGCGCCAAGGTCGTGGCGACGGCTTCTGCGCTTACGCACTATACGTTTGTCGCCCACGCAGGGCAGGTGCCCATCAAGGATCCGCGGTTCGCGCCGGTATTCATGGTGCCCACCGGGGCGCCCGGGGTCAAGATGATCTCGCGCATTTCCAATGAATACCGCGCGGCCGTGCTGGGCAGCCCCTTCGACTACCCGCTTTCCAGCCGCCTGGACGAGAACGACGCCATCCTGGTTCTGGACAATGTGTTCGTCCCTTGGGAAGACGTGTTCATGCATGGCGATGTCGATCAGGCCAACCGCTTTGCACCCGACTCCGGCTTCAACAGCCGGGCCTCCATGCATGGCTGCACCCGCCTGGCCGTGAAGCTGGATTTCATTTGCGGCTTGTTGTGCAAGGCCCTGGAAATCACCGGCAGCGTTTCCTTCCATGGTGTTCAGTCGCGCCTGGGCGAGGTGCTTGCCTGGCGCAACTCCATGTGGGCCATGTCGGACGCCATGGCGAAAAGCGATATTGCCTGGAACGGCATGGTGCAGCCCGATGCGCGGTTTGCGACCGCCTACCGCGTACTGTCGCAAATTGCATTCCCTGCGATCAAGAACATCATCGAGACCAGCGTCGCCAGCGGCCTCATTTACCTGAACTCGCACGCCGACGACTTCAAGGCGCCGGAAATCCGCGGCTATCTCGACCAATACGTGCGCGGCACCGGAGACATCGACGCGGTGGAGCGCGTCAAGACCATGAAGCTGCTTTGGGACACCATCGGCACCGAATTCGGCGCCCGCCACGAGCTGTACGAAATCAATTACCTGGGTTCCAACGACGTCACCCGCATGGCGAACCTGTTCGATGCGCAAGGCAGCGGCGACATGGCCAACATGAAGAGCTTCGTCGAGACCTGCATGAACGAATACGATCTGGACGGCTGGACGGTGCCGGATCTGGTCAATCCGGACGACGTGAGCGTCCTGCGCCGTTAAGCGCGAGTCCCATGGATCACATGTTTGCGGAGCAATCAATGACTAAAGCACAAGGGATCGCCTATGTGGTTTACCAGGCCACCGACCTGGATCTCATGGAGTCCTTCATGCGGGATTTCGGCCTGGTCACGGCCAGGAAGGAACCCGACGTTCTTTACATGCGTGGCGCGGACACGGCGCCATACCTGCACGTCACCCGACTGGGCGCCGACAATCGCTTCCTGGGAGGCGGCCTGCTGGTCGGCTCGCGCGCCGAGCTCGATGCCCTGGCCGGGCTGGAAGGGTCATCGCCGGTGGAGGCCATCGATGCCCCAGGCGGCGGCTGGAGAGTGCGCATGACTACGCCCGACGGCGTCGCCATCGACGCCGTATGGGGCCAGGAGGCCGCCAGCCCCTTGCCCGTCCGGGATCCCCATCCCTTCAACAGCGGCAGGGACAAGCAGCGCCATAACCAGTCGCTGCGGCCCAAGCGCGAGCCGGGCCTGGTGCTGCGCCTGGGGCACTTCGTCCTGCGAGTCAGCAATCACGACGAATCCGTCGCCTGGTTCCAGAAGCGTTTCCAGTTGCTGCCCTCCGACTATATGTGCATTCCGGGTGACGAGAGCACGGTGATCGGCACGTTCCTGCGCTGCGACAAGGGTCCGGAGCTGGTCGACCACCACTCCATGCTCATCGTCCAAGCGGAGGAAACCGGCGTGCATCACTGCTCGTTCGAGCTGCAGGATCTGGATGCAGTCATGGGAGCGCACGATTACCTGGCCTCGCGGGGCTATCGCCTCGATGTCGGTGTCGGCCGCCACCTGATCGGCAGCCAGATATTCGATTACTGGCGGGATCCCTTCGGCTTCCGGGTCGAGCACTACACCGACGGCGATGCCGTCGATCGGGAGTTCCAGCCCGGCAAGTTCGCAGGGCGCGCCGACGAGACCACCCAGTGGGGGATGGATCCCACGCCGGAGTTTTTCGAGTAGCGGGCCGCGTCGCGAAGATGACGTGCACGCCGCTTCCACGGGACTGGAATCGGGTGGCAGCGGCGGCGGGTTTTTCAAGGAGAATGGAATGCGAACATCGGATATCGGAATCAACGTGGACAGGGGCGGCGATGCGCCCGGCTTCGACGCGCGGGATTTTCGCAATGCCATGGGCCAGTTCGCCACGGGGGTCGTGGTGATCGCCACGAGCATCGACGGCCATACGCACGGCATGACGGCCAATGCATTCATGTCGGGCTCGCTGGAGCCTCCCCTGATCATCGTGTCGGTGGCCTGCAATGCGCGGATGCACTCCAAGATAGCGCAGGGAGGCCGCTTCGGAGTCAGCATGCTCAGCGAGCACCAGGAATGGTGCAGCAACCATTTTGCCGGCAAGCCGGCCGAGGGGCGGCAACCCGAGTTCGAATCGCTGAGCGGCGCGCCTGTCCTGGCGCAGGCCAAGGTCAAGATCGCCGCCGAGCTGCGGCATGTCTATGCCTGCGGCGATCACACTTTGTTCGTGGGCGAGGTCAAGAGCCTCGAGCATCGATCGCGCGACGAGGGCCCACTGCTGTTTCACGGCGGCCGCTATGCCAGGCTGGCCGGGTCTGATTCCATGGCCATGGGCGGCGCCACGCAAGCTTGAAGAGAATGGAAATTTGCCGTGAAGAATTCATTTGCACATATCGGTCGAAAAGGCGGGCGCCATGAAATCTGAACCCCTGGCCGCCGTATCGCAAGGCATCGGGGCTTCCATGCCGCGCCTGGAGGATCCACGCCTGCTGACCGGGCAAGGCGCTTATGCCGACGACTTCAACCTTCCCGACCAGGCGCGCGGCTATGTGCTGCGTTCGCCCGTGGCCCATGCGCTGATACGCGATATCGATGTCGCCCCTGCACTCGACGTGCCCGGTGTGTACGCGGTGCTGACGGCCGAGGACTACAAGGCCGACGGCCTTGGCGAGATGCCCTGCGTGAGCATTCCGCCGTCCATAACGGGCAAGACGTATCACCGCACGCCATTTCCGCCTTTGTCCGATGGCCGGGTGCTGGCGATCGGTTCGGGCGTGGCATTCATTGTTGCGCAGACCCTGGAAATCGCCATGGACGCCGCCGAGCGCATCAAGGTCGACTACGAGGTGCTGCCGGCCGCGCCCACGGTAGCCGCCGCCATTGCCGACGGCGCGCCGCTGGTATGGCCGGACGCCGCCGGCAACCGTTGCTTCCAGCACGAGCTTGGCGATGCGGCGAAGACCGATGCCGCGTTTGCGCGTGCCGAGCACGTCGTCAAGGCGCGCATCGTCAATCAGCGCATGGCGGGCAATCCGCTGGAGCCCCGCACCTATTTGGGCAGTTATCACGAAGCCAACCAGCAATACCAATTGCGAACCTCGACGTCCAATCCGCACCGCATCCGGCTGCTGCTTGCCGAGCACATATTCCGGGTGCCCGCGCATCGGGTGCATGTCGTGGCGGGCGATGTGGGCGGAGGGTTCGGCACCAAGGGAGGGCTGTATCCCGAGGAAATCCTGGTGCTGTGGGCGGCGCGGCGCGTCGGCCGGCCGGTCAAGTGGGTCTGCGACCGCAGCGAGGCCTTTCTTTCCGACTTCAACGGCCGCGATCAGATCGCCGATGCCCAGCTGGCCCTGCTCAAGGACGGCACGGTGCTGGGAATGCGCGTTATCCTGAATCACGACCTGGGCTGCCAGCTCGGGCCGTCCACCGCCCATCCACCTCTGGTCGGAGCCCGCATGCTTTCAGGCGTGTATGCCTTTCCCGCCATGCATGTGGAAATCAACGGCATATTCACGCATAGCCGTACGCTCACCACGTATCGGGGCGCGGGCCGTCCCGAATCCACGATGGTGGTAGAGCGGATGCTGGACATCGCGGCCGCGGAACTGGGCCTGGATCCCGTGGAAATCCGCCGGCGCAACTTCATCCGGCCCGACCAGATGCCTTATCGCACGGCCATCAACGAGACCTACGATTGCGGCGAGTTCGAAGCCGTCATGGATGCGGCGCTCGAACTGGATCAGTGGAACGGTTTCGAGGCGCGCAAGAAGCAAAGCGAAGAAAAAGGGCTGCTGCGGGGCCGTGGCCTGTCCGTCTATATCGAAGTGTGCGCCACCATCAGCGACCGCATGGAAGTCCGGTTCGACGCCACTGGCGGCGTGACGATATTGGCAGGCACGTTTTCCTACGGGCAGGGGCATGAAACCAGTTTTTCGCAGATGGTGCACGAGTGGCTGGCTGTGCCGATAGACCGTATCCGCTACGTTCAGGGGGATACCGACAAGGTCGCCAATGGCCGGGGCAGTTTCGGCTCGCGCAGCATGACCGTGGGCGGTTCGGCGCTGTTGGCCGCCTGCCGGCAGATCATTGCGCGGGGACGCAGCGTTGCGGCCATTCTGCTCGATTGCCAGGAGGACGACCTGGATTTCGAGGGCGGCGTCTACAGGCATCGCGACGGCAAGATGGTCACCCTGGACCGCGTGGCGCGGGCCACCTATGCCTGGGGGGCTCCCAAGCCTCTGCCCGCCGAATTATGGAACGGGCTTGAAGGCAGGGGGTATTTTTCGGCCAATCCCCAAAACTATCCCAACGGGTGCTACATCGCCGAGGTCGAGGTCGACCCCGACACGGGCATGGTCGCGCTGGACACTGTGGTGGCGGTCGACGATGTAGGCAATGTCGTCAACCCGCTGTTGCTGGAAGGCCAGATCCACGGCGGCATCGCCCAGGCGGCTGGCCAGGCCCTGAAAGAGCAGGTTGTGCATGCGGACGATGGCCAGCTCATTACTGGATCCTTCACCGACTACGCCATGCCGAAGGCCAAGGATTTTCCACGCTTCATCACCGCGTTGCGCCCGGTGCCCACCAAGACCAATCCGCTGGGCGTCAAGGGCGGCGCGGAAACCGGTACGGTCGGGCTGCCGCCCGCCATCGTTTCCGCCGTGATCGATGCGTTGCACCCATATGGCGTGCGGCATCTGGACATGCCGCTGACCCCCCTGAAGGTCTGGCAGGCCATTGCCCAGAGCGGGAACGCCGGGCAAGGCTCTCATGGCGACGCTGCGCCGCAAGACAAGAATTGAAAATGGAGACTGTTTAAATGAACCTTACTGGAGAGCAAAGCCTGCCCTTGGCGCGAGAGCGTGTCTGGACGGCGCTGATGGATCCGGAAACCCTGAAGGCGGCGATACCGGGCTGCGAGTCGGTCGTGGATCAGGGCGATGGCAGCTACAAGGCGGTGGTCGTGGCTGCCATCGGGCCGGTGAAGGCCCGATTCTCCGGAAAACTGAGATTCCAGGATGTGCAGGCTCCCGCCCGCTACACGCTGGATTTCGAGGGCGACGGCGGGGTGGCGGGTTTCGCCAAGGGAAGCGCCGAGGTCGAACTGGCCGAGCTCTCGGAGCAAAGCACCAATCTGACTTACAAGGCGCAGGCCAAGATAGGCGGGCGCCTGGCTCAAATCGGTTCGCGGCTGATCGATGCAACCGCCGCCCGCATGGCCACCCAGTTTTTCGATCGGCTGACCCAGCGCCTGACCGCTCCGGCCGAGCCGCGGGCGGAGGCGCCGACCGGTGCGCAGGCGGGAGCCACGCCCGCGGTTGCCCCGGTGGCGGCCCGCGAGGCGGCCGAGCAGGCTCCGGCCGGCGGCGGTCGCGCCATGGTTACCGTGCAGATGCCGGCCTGGACCTGGGCGTTTACCGTAACGGTGATCGCGCTATTGGCCGCCTATCTGGCAACGCGATAGGGAGGGTGTGTTGATGTCCCGTTCCATAGTTACCATCACCGTCAATGGCATCGTGCATTCGCATGAAGTCGAGGCCAGGACGCTGCTTGTGCATTACCTGCGCGAGCACTGCTCGCAAAAAGGCGCGCACGTGGGTTGCGACACGACGCAATGCGGCTGCTGCACCGTTCACCTGGATGGCCGTAGCGTGAAGTCCTGCACGGTGCTGGCCGTCATGGCCGATGGCCGCGAAGTGACGACCATAGAAGGCCTGGGCACCGCGGCCCATATGCATCCCCTGCAGGAGGCTTTTCGCGAGCATCACGCCCTGCAGTGCGGCTACTGCACGCCCGGCATGGTGATGCAGGGCGTCGATATCCTGCGGCGCGGCTGCGCGGGCGACGAGGCGACGATACGTCACGAGCTCGAGGGAAACCTGTGCCGCTGCACGGGCTATCAGAACATCGTCGATGCGATTCATTCGTGTGCCGACGCCGTCCCGTCCCAGATACCCATCGGCGAGGCCTGAACATGTACGACTTCAGCTATGTACGTCCGGGCAGCATCGACGAGGCAGCGAAAATCCTGCTTGGCGACCCCAATGCCCGTCCGCTGTCGGGCGGGCAGACCTTGATTCCCACCTTGAAGCAACGATTGGCAAGCCCCACCGTGCTGGTCGATCTGCAGGGCATACCCGAGTTGTACGGCATCGAGGCGGGCAGCACGCATATTGTGGTCGGCGCCATGACGCGGCATGCGGAAGTGGCGGCGCATGCGGGCATCAAAAAAGCCATTCCCGCGCTGGCGTTCCTGGCCGGTGGCATTGCCGATTCGCAGGTTCGCCACATGGGCACCATGGGCGGTTCCGTGTCCAACAACGATCCCGCCGCCGACTATCCTGCGGCGGTGCTGGGGCTTGGCGCCGAGCTGCGCACCAATCGCCGCACCATTGCCGCCGACGATTTCTTCACCGGCCTGTTCAGCACCGCGCTGGAGGCCGGCGAGCTGCTGATGCAGATACGCTTCCCGATCCCGTTGCAGGCGGGCTATTGCAAGATACCCAATCCGGCTTCGGGCTTCGTGGTGGCCGGCTGCTTCATTGCCCGGACGGAGCCGGGCGGGGTGAGGGTGGCGGTCAACGGGGCGGGACCCTGCGTGTTCCGCCAGCGCGAGTTCGAACGCCGGCTGGGCCTGGAGTTCGGGCCAGCGGCGCTGACCGATTGCGCGCAGTCGCCGGAGGGGCTCAATTCCGACATCCATGCCAGCGCATCCTATCGGGCCAGCCTGGTGGGCGTCGCGGCCAAGCGCGCCCTGGCGTTCGCGCTTGGGACATCGGCGAGAACCTGACGTTTTTCCATTGCCTGGGAGTTTGAGGGGTATTCAATGAAGCTTATGTCGTTTTTTGTTCAGCATCGCGCCACCTTCGGTCTGGTCGAGGGCGAGCGGATTTTCGATCTTGGGGTGCGGCTGCGGGACAATTGCCCTGATCTGCTGTTCGCTCTGAGGGGCGGTTGGCTGGATCGTTTCGAAGGCCTTGTGGCGGGTGCTCCGGCCGATTACCGGGTCGACGAGGTCACGTTCCTGCCGGTCATCCCGAATCCGCCGCGCATTTTCTGCGCCGGGCTCAATTACAAGGCGCACCGGGTCGAGGGGAACCGCCCGGACACCGCCGTCCCCGTGGTTTTCACCCGCGTGGCGGAGTCCCAGACGGGGCACGGACGGCCCCTGGTGTGTCCCATCGAGTCGGATCAATTCGATTTCGAGGGCGAGATCGCCATCGTCATCGGCAAAGGCGGGCGCCGTATTCCGCAAGACCAGGCCTATTCCCATATTGCGGGCATGTCTTGCTACAACGACGGCTCGGTGCGCGATTGGCAACTGGCCACGTCGCAATGGGCGCCTGGCAAGAATTTCCCGGCCACCGGAGCCTTCGGCCCATGGATGGTCACCGCGGACGAGTTGCCGCCCGCGGTCCCGACCAGCCTGGTCACACGCCTGAACGGCGTCGAGATGCAACGCACCACCACTGACATGCTGACGTTCTCGATGCCCGAGCTGATCAGCCATATCTCGACCTTTACCACGCTGGAGCCGGGCGACGTGATCGTCACGGGAACGCCGGGCGGAGTGGGGCTGCGGCGCGATCCGCCTTTGTTCATGAAGCATGGCGACACGGTCGAGGTCGAGGTGCAGGGCATTGGCGTCTTGCGCAATCCGGTAATGAAGGAGACGGCCCGATAGGCCCGGCATTGGAATTTCAAGCCCGGGCGGATCGTTCAGGCCCGAGCCGCCGATCTTCCCGCGATTTCATCGCTAACTATGTAATGACTACTATGAACTCGATAAACATCAGTGTGCAAAACCTGGCCGGGGCGGATGACGCTTCCAAGGTCGATGGTCTTTCCCCGCAAACCCGGCAGGCGCTCATGTTGGCCAGTACGGCCAATATCGCGAATGCCTTGCTCAAGCGAGGCTTTCGCAATACGTGCATGCTGGGGCTGTCGCCGTTGTCGCCGGACCAGCCCCGCATGGTCGGTCCGGCCTATACCTTGCGGTTCATTCCCGCCCGCGAGGACATAGACAGCCTGACGAACTATGGCAGCCTTGAGAATAAGCACCGCGTCGCCATGGAGGAATGCCCGGCAGGCAGCGTGCTGGTCATCGATGCGTTCGGCAATACGCGCGTTTCGTCCATGGGCGACATGATGGCCAGCCGACTGAAGAAGCGCGGTGTCGCCGGCGTGGTCACGGATGGCGGCTATCGCGATACCAGCGGCATAAAAGGCACGGGGCTGCCGGCCTATCAACGGCAGGGGGCTTCGCCAGCGACGCCCATCGCGATGCATGCGCTCGAGCTGAACAAGCCGGTCGGCTGCGCCGGCGTGGCCATTTATCCCGGCGACATCATCGTGGGCGATGCCGATGGCGTGGTGGTGATTCCGCGCCATTTGGTCGACGAGGTGGCCGAGGAGGCCGGGGCCGCCGAGGAGTACGAAGTCTTCGCCGCCCTGCATATTGAAAATGGCCGGTCGCTCATGGAAATGTTCCCCGCCACGCCCGAAAGCCTCAAGGAATACGAGCGCTGGGTGAAGGCGGGGCGCCCGTCATTGGCGGAGTTCGTGGAATGACGGCCGATATGAATACAATGAAGACGCTCGAGCTTCTGATCCACTCTACCGAGCTCGACCCCGAAAAGTGGGTGCTCTTTCCGGACTTCGGGCTGCGCCAGTATTTTCTATGGAAGAACCCCGACACCAGCGCCAGCATTGCGCTGCTCGAGTTCGAGAAGGGCGGCCATATTCCAGTCAAGCACACGCATGCTTCCAACCAGTTCATGTACTGCCTGGAGGGCGACTACGAATATACGGATGTGGGCTTGCGCCTGAGGCCCGGTTCGTTCTACATGAACCCGGTGGGGCATCCGCACGGCCCCACACTGGCTCATGAGCGTAGCGTGCTCATCGAAATCTACGACGGGCCCCACTATCACGAGAAGCCGGTGTTCCATACCGATGAAACGATCGGCGGCTTCCTGGCGAAGCCGGACTGAACCGTTGAGTCCCTGGCGGGAAATGCGTGGTTGGGTATCGGGCCGCGCATCGGGGTTGCGGCTGCCGTTTTCGCCTAACCCAGGTATTTTTGCTGGATCGAGCCGATATGCTCCTGCATGCGCTGGATCGCGGCCTTTTTGTCGCCGCGTTCGATTTCGGCGTACAGGCGTTCCAGTTCGTCGGTGTTCGCGGGTTCGCTGCGATCCGTCAAGGGACGAAACCACAGGCGAACCGATCGGTCCAGCAACTGGGCGGCAAAGTTCGCCAGCAGCTTGTTGTTGGCAGCTTCGTACAAGGTTTGATGGAACAGCCGGTCGATTTCCATGGCGCCGTAGCGGTCGTTGTTCCGGTGCCGTTCCTTGCCGGCTTCGATAAGCTGTTTCAGCTTGGACAGCAGCTCCGGCGTCGAGTGCTCGACGGCCAGGCCGGTTAGGTAAGGCTCCACCAGTTGACGAGAGGCAATGAGGTCCAGAAAGCCGTCCAGCGTCTCGGCCTTTACCAAAATGCCCTTGCGCGGCAGGATCTCCACCAGGCCCTCGCGATCGAGCCGGTGTATGGCCAGATGAATGGGGCTGCGGCCCAGGGACAAGGTTTCGCACAGGATCGCCACGTTGATATGTTCGCCCGGCGTCAACTGGTGCGTCAGGATCATTTTCTTGATGGCTATATAGGCTTTGTCCGCCAGAGGCACGGTGATTGCCGGCTTTTTTTTCCTGGAGTTACGTGGCGTTGAGGGCGCGGTGGGCATAGGACAGGGGCTTTCTGTACGAAACTGAAGAAACCGGCGGGACGTTTTTGACTTTGTCGTTCGCACTGTAGCACGGCTGCGGGGCGCCGACGCGGCCCGCAGCCATTCGGGCCGGCCAGATTCGACGGCGTGGCTGGGCCAATGCGGCGTGGCCGCGCGCTGTGTCCGGCTGAACCGGCATGCCGGTTCAGGCGCTGCAGCCTATGCGGGCCTGAGCCTGGATTTCCAGCAGGATTTCGGGCTTGGCCAATCCTTTGACTTCGATGAGGGCGCATGCCGGGAAGTCTCCGGTGAAGAATTCCTTGCGGGCTTTCCAGACGCCCTGGTTGCCCTTGATATTGGTGACGAAGATAGTCATGGTGACGACATCGTCCATTTTGCCGCCGCCGGCTTCGACCAGGTTCTTGATTTTGCCGAAAATCACCTTGGCTTGTTCGTATTCGTCGCTGCCGAGGATGGTTTCGCCGTCGTTGGCGCGCGAGGTGAGCCCGGAAAGATACAAGGTGTCGTCCACTTTGAGGCAGTTGGACCAAAGGCCGGGCGCAGCTTCTGCGACATTGGGGCTGATGACGCGGGTTTTCTTCGACATGGGATGTCTCCTGATTTCGGTTTGTAAAATCACAGTGAAATTTCACTGTAATGCAATAGTAAATGACTGCACGCCAAAGCGCAAGCCCTGGAGGTCAGGCCGAGGTCGAGCGAGACAATGTCGATACGGCGTCGGAGGCGGCCCCGCGCCGGCTTCGTCCGTCAGGTAGCGCGGGCGAGAATGGCCTGCGCGCGCAGCAGTACAGGCTTGTCGACCATCTTGCCGTCGACGGCGATGGCCGCTCCGTGAGCCGAAGCGGCGGCCTCGACGATGCGCTTCGCCCACTGTATTTCCTGTTCCGAGGGCCTGAAGATGTCGTTGACGATGTCGACCTGCCGCGGATGTATGCACAGCTTGGCGCCGAACCCGAGGCTTTTGGCGCGCCGCGCATCGGCGCGCAGCACCGCGGGATCCTGCAGCGATGCGGTGACGCCGTCGACCGGGCTTTGAATGCCCGCGACCCGCGACACCAGAACCAACTGGGAGCGGTAATACAGCAGGGCTTCGTTATCGTCCGGGATTCCCATGTCGAGCTGGAAATCGAAGGAGCCGAACATCAGCCGCTGCACGCCTTCGCACTGCGCCATGGCATGGGCATTCCACATGCCCTTGGCCGATTCGATCATCGGCAGGAGGGGGGCGCCGCCGAGCTGCTTGACGATGAACTCGATGTCGCCGACCTGCTCGGCCTTGGGCAGGACGATTCCCGCCGCACCGGCGATTCGGCACATCTGCAGGTCGTCGCGGAACCACTCGGTTTCGATGCCGTTGATCCGGACCAATGCCGGCGGCAGGGCGGCAAGATGCTGGGCGACGCTGTCGCGGGCGGACTGTTTGTCCTGCGGCGCCACGGCGTCTTCCAGGTCGAGGATGACCGCGTCGGCGCCACTGTCGAACGCCTTGGCATAGCGGTCGGGGCGGGTTCCCGGTACGAAGAGATAAGAGCTGGCGGGTTTTGTTTGCATGGGCGGAACGATGTGATGAGTCAATGAGTGGATCACGCAATCCAGCTGCCGATGATAGGCGCATTGGCCACATCCCAGATATTACGGAAAGCCCGGTGCATTTGCGCTTCGTCCGCGGCGCCCGAGAAGCGGGCGAGCCGCAGCGCTTTTTCTTCCAGCTCGGCGCGCGTCAGGGTATTGCCGGGGTCGCCCTTGGGTTCGTCCACGCGGGCTGTGAACACGCGGCCGTCGGTGGTGCGCACGCTCACCTTGCCAAGCCAGCGCGCGGGATAGGCTCGATCGACTTCCTCGTCCAGCGCCATGCTGACCCTCTTGTTGAACGCGGCCACGCGCGGATCGTTGAACGACGATTCGAATTCATTGACGCCGGCATGCTGGAAGATGGCGATGAGGCCCAGCACCGTTCCCATCGAGAACTTGGCCTGATGCACGGTAACGGGCTCGACGACCGGGCCGAGGACGTCGATGGCGCCCTGGTGGACGTGCGCGGTGACGTGCGCAATGTCGTCGGCCTGCAGGTCTTGCTGCTGCATCAGCAATAGCAAGGCGTCTGCGGCCGGGTGGGTGTGCCGGCAGGAGGCATGGTATTTAAAAGAGGTTTCAGCCAGCGCCCAGCGCTCGGACAGGCGGTCGGTCAGTTTGCCCGGAACCGCATCGCTGGACATTCCCGCTGCCATGCCTTGCGCGCCTTCCAGTATTTGTCTGGCCCCGGTAAAGCCGTCTTTGGCGAGGTAGGCGGCGGCCAGGCCGCTGGCGCAGGCATGCGCCGTGTGCAGTTGCTTGGAGTCGGCGGCGTCGTGCAGGAATTCCCACAGGCCGGCCGCCTGGGTGCCCGCCGAGCCGATGGCATGCAGCATTTGCTCGGGCGTGGCGTCGAGCAGGCGAGCCGTGGCGACGGCTGCTGCAATGGTGCCAGCGGTGCCTGTGGTGTGGAACACCTTGTAGTGGGACCGGCCCAGGAACTCACCGATGCGGATGCCCGCCTCGTATCCGGCCACGGCCGCTGTCAGCAGGTCGCGGCCCGAGCGTCCCAGGGCCTGGGCCACGGCGAGGGCGGCGGGGAACACCACGGTTGCCGGGTGAAATACCGAGCCGTTGTGTACATCGTCCTGCTCGGCGAAATGCGACGAGGCGGCGTTGACCATGGCGGCGAAATAGGGCGTGCTGCGGCGGCGGGAGATCAGGACGTCGGAGGCGCCTTGTCCGGGTCCCATCGCAACGGCAAAGCGCTCTATGGACTCCACGGGCCGGGCGCCTTTGCCGGCCAGTGCCGAGCCGTACCAGTCCAGCAGCAGGTCTTCGGTGCGGCGCACGACCGCCTCGGGGATCTGGTCGAAGGACAGTCGGGCGGCGAATTCCGCCAGTATGGCGCTTGGGCTTTGAGGGTTCTGCATATGATTCTCTTTCAAATGGCCTGGGCTTCGCGCAGCGCCGCGATGGCGTCGCCGGTGTAGCCCAGCTCCTGCAGGATGGCGTGGGTGTGTTGCCCAAGCGCGGGGATGGCGTCGACGCGGTAGTCGAAGCCGTCGTTCACTCCCGGCGGCTTCAGCGCCGGGATGGCGCCGACGGGGGAATCGACCTCCGTCCAGCGGTCGCGAGCCTTGAGCTGCGGGTGTTCCCAGACTTCGTTCATGGTGTTCATGCGGGCGTTGCCGATCTTGGCGCGGTCCAGGCGTTCTATGACCTGCGCGGCCGACAGGGGGGCGAAGGTGTCCTCGATGATCTCGCGCAGGGCGCCGCGGTGCGCGTTGCGTTCGACGTTCGAGGCGAACCGGGGATCCAGCGCCAGTTGCGGCTGCTGCAGAACGTCCGAGCAGAACAACGCCCATTCGCGTTCGTTCTGCACGCCCAGGATCACCGTTTTTCCGTCGCCGGTACGGAAGGGCCCGTAGGGGTAGATGCTGGGGTGGCTGGCTGCGGCGCGGGGCGGGGGTGTGTTGCCCTTGTATGAGTAGTACAGCGGATTGGACATCCACTCGCCCAGAGCCTCGAGCATGGAAAGATCGATGTGGCTGCCCTGGCCGGTGCGCATGCGCAGCAGCAGGGCCGCCAGGATATTGCTGTAGGCGTAGGATCCGGCCGCGACGTCGGCCGCCGAAAAGCCCGTCCGGGCCGGCTCTTCCGGGGAGCCCGTTACCGACAGCAGCCCGGCTTCGGCCTGGATCAGGATGTCGTAGGCTTTTTTATTGCTGTAGGGGCCGTCCGAGCCATAGCCCGATATGTCGCAGACGATCAGGCCGGGGTGTGCGGGGCGCAGCGCCTGCGCGGACAGGCCCAGCCGGGCGGCGGCGCCGGGGGACAGGTTCTGCACCAGCACGTCGGCCTTGCCGACCAGCTTTTGCAGCACTTCGACCGCCTCGGGCTTTTTCAGGTCGAGGGTGATGCTTTCCTTCGAACGGTTGATCCATACGAAGTACGAGGACATGCCGTCCACCCGGGTGTCGTAGGCGCGCGCGAAGTCGCCCTGGCCCGGGCGTTCGATCTTGATGACGCGCGCGCCCAGGTCGGCCAGCTGGCGCGTTGCCAGCGGCGCGGCGACTGCGTGTTCGAGCGTTACCACGGTTATTCCGTCAAGAGGGCGCATTGATTGAGCTCCAGGGTTAGAACGATCGCGGCAGCCCGAGCATGTGCTCGGCCACGTATGACAGGATGAGATTGGTCGAGATGGGCGCGACCTGGTACAGGCGGGTTTCGCGGAACTTGCGTTCGATGTCGTATTCGCAGGCGAAGCCGAAGCCGCCGTGGAATTGCAGGCAGGCGTTGGCCGCCTCCCAGGAGGCGTCGGCCGCCAGCATCTTGGCCATATTGGCCTGGGCGCCGCAGGGCAGGCCGGCGTCGAACAGTTCGCAGGCCTTGTATCGCATGAGGTTGGCGGCTTCGATGTTCACGAAGGACTTGGCAATGGGAAACTGCACGCCCTGGTTCCGGCCTATGGGGCGATCGAAGACGACGCGCTCATTGGCATAGTTGACGGCCCGGTCGACGAACCAGTAGCCGTCCCCGATGCATTCGGCGGCAATCAGCGTGCGTTCGGCATTCAGGCCGTCCAGGATGTACTTGAAGCCCTGGCCTTCCTCGCCGATCAGGTTTTCCTCGGGAATTTCCAGATTGTCGAAGAAGACTTCGTTGGTTTCATGGTTAACCATGTTCATGATGGGGCGCACGGTCAGGCCGTTGCCCAGCGCGGTGCGCAGGTCGACCAGGAAAATCGACATGCCTTCCGATTTTTTCCTGACCTCGGCCAGCGGCGTGGTGCGCGCCAGCAATATCATCAGGTCCGAGTGCTGGATGCGCGAGATCCACACTTTCTGGCCGTTCACGACATAGCGATCGCCTTTCTTGACGGCCGTGGTCTTCAGCTTGGTCGTGTCCGTGCCGGTGCTGGGCTCGGTAACGGCCATGGTTTGCAGCCGCAGGTCGCCGCTGGCGATCTGCGGCAGGTACTCCTGCTTCTGCCGTTCCGAGCCGTGCCGCAGCACGGTCCCCATGTTGTACATCTGTCCATGGCAGGCGCCCGAGTTGCCGCCCGAGCGATTGATTTCCTCCATGATCACGGAAGCCTCGGTCAGGCCCAGTCCCGACCCGCCGTATTCCTGCGGGATCATGGCGGCCAGCCAGCCAGCCTTGGTCAGCGCGTCGACGAATGCCTCGGGATAGCCGCGTTGTTCGTCGATTTCGCGGAAATACTCGTCGGGGTAGTTCGAACAGAGGTCTCGCACCGCTTCGCGGATGTCCTGGTAGTTGTCGGATAAAGTTTGCATCGGGATTCTCGTGGTTGGGGGCGACCGTCCATGGCAGGCGGGAGGTCAAGGATTGATCGGTGATGCGGCCGCCAGCACGGCTTGCGCCTGCATGGCCAGGAGGCCGTTCTCGTCGCGGGCCCACAGCTCGACGGTGCGCCCGTCTTCCGAAGGGGAGCCGCATAGGTAGAAATCGCCCGTGTCGAACAGGGGATGGACGGCGCGGAAGCTGAACGACGCCACCCGCGCCAGCGGCATGCGCCGAGCCAGCAGGTCGAGCAGCAGCGTGGCGATAAGAGGTCCGTGCACCACCAGGCCTGGGTAGCCTTCTTCCTGGGTCGCATAGTTGCGGCTGTAGTGAATGCGGTGTCCGTTGAAGGTAAGCGCCGAATAGCGGAACAACAGCACTTCGTCCGGATGTATCCGCTCCTCCCACAGGCTCTGCGTGGGCGCTGGGGCAGGCTTGGCAGCCGGAGCAAGGCCGGATGGCCGCTCCCGGTAGACGATGTCCTGTTCCTCGACGATGGCGGGCCCTTCGGAGTTGCCGAGTTCGTGGCGAACCAGCAGGAAGACCAGGCTGCCCGAACGTCCTTCCTTGGCGGTCACGTTGACGACGCGTGAGGTTCGTTCGATGGCCTCGCCGACGCGCAGCGGGCGCAGAAACGTGAGGCGGCCGCCGGCCCACATTCTGCGGGGCAAGGGCACGGGCGGCAGGAAGCCGCCGCGCACGGGATGTCCGTCCGAATCCAGCTGCTGCCGCGGGGCGAGGGACAAGCAGTACATCCAGTGCCACAACGGGGGCAGTTCGCCGGCCGAGGCCTGCATCCGGGCCTCGTTGCCCAGGGTGGCCGCCAGGGCCGCAATGGGATTGGGGGAGATCAGGTCGTCGCAGGACTCGGTCTTGCCTTCCCATTGTTTCAGGTGTTGTATGTCTATCGTCATGGCATTTCCATTGGCGGCGGCTGGTTTCCCCGCCGCCAGGCGGTTTCATCCCCTGGCATCGCCGGCCGCCTTTTGCCAGGGGGGCGGATGCTGGAATCTTCGATCTGGCAAGAATGGCGTATCTTGCGCCTATGTACAATTCATATTTCACAAATAGCGGGTTAAGCCTGGCTTAACCCACAACCGTGGCCGTCTTTCCGGCGAACCGAATCGCGAGCTGCCTTCTTGACCCATGGCATACCATTTCGACCTTACGGATCTTCAGTTGTTCGTGTATATCGCTGAAGAAAGCAGCCTGACCCGCGCCGCCGCCCGCGCGCACATGTCGTTGCCGGCCGTCAGCGTCCGGGTCAAGAACCTGGAGCAGTCCCTGGGCATTGCGCTGATCAACCGCGACAACAGCGGCATCACGCTCAGGCCGGCGGGGCAGACCCTGTTGCGCCACGCCAGGCTGGTATTGAACCAGTTGGAAACCCTGCGCGGCGATTTGCAGCAATACGCGCCCGGCGTCAAGGGGCAGGTCCGCATCCTGGCCAACACCACGGCCATGACGGAGTTCCTGCCTGTGGTGCTGCGGGAATTCCTCGTCATGCATCCCAATGTCAATATCGAGCTGCGCGAACGCCTCAGCGGCGACATCGTGCGCGCGGTCGGCGAGGGCACCTGCGACATAGGTATCGTGGCGGCCAGCGAAAACACCGAGGGCCTGCACGTCAGGCCGTATAAAAGCGACCGGCTGGTGCTGGTTGCCGCGCCCGACCATCCTTTGGCCAAGCAGGAATCGGTCGGCTTCAGCCAGGCGCTGGAGTACGACTTCATTGGCTTGCATGAAAGCAGCGCCATCCATTTCTTTCTCGCCCACGCCGCCCGCGAGCTTCGCACCACCTTGCAGACGCGCATCCAGGTAAGCGATTTCGAGACGCTTTGCCGCATGACCGAGTCGGGCATCGGCATAGGCATACTTCCCGAGTCGGCCGCCTTGAGGCATGCCAGGAGCATGGCCATAAGGCTGGTGCGCCTGAGCGATGCCTGGGCATTGCGCGACTTGCAGATATGCACCCGGGATCCCGACACCCTGCCCGTATTCGCCAGGGACTTGATCGATTTCCTGGTCTGTTACAAGGATGAAAACGAACAGCTTGCCTGAACGCGGTGAGTTTCAGGTTTAATGACGGTAACGCTGGAGGACATTCATGAGCTGCAAAAACACAACCAGCCGCTACGGCTCGCTGCCGATCGGCCTGCATTGGATAATGTTTCTTTTCCTGGTCGCGGTCTATGTGGCGATCAATCTGCATGGCTACCAGCCCAAGGGCAGCGCCTTGCGGGCGGCGATGCTGAACTGGCACTTCGGGCTTGGCCTGTGCGTTCTCGTGCTGGTGGTGGTGCGCATCTGGGCTCGTTTTTCAAGCGGCCCGGCCCCGCTCATCGCGCCTCCCATACCGCGCTGGCAGAAGGTTTTTGCGGGCATCATGCATTTTGCGCTGTATGCCTTCATGCTCGGCATGCCAGTGCTGGGATGGGTTGCCATCAGCGCAAAAGGCAGCCCGGTGCATTTTTTCGGCTGGCAGTTGCCCATGCTGATCGGCACCGACAAGGCGCTGTACAAATCGCTGAAGGAAATTCACGAGACGATAGGCACTATCGGCTATTACCTGATAGGCCTGCATGTGCTGGCAGCCCTGGGGCATCATTTTGTGATGCGCGACAACACCTTGCGGCGGATGCTGCCTGGGCGTTGAAGCCGCAAGGCCATCCCTGGGCGCGACTTGGTTCAGAAAGTTTCAACAATCGCTTTTAGTGCGTAATACAGCGTGAAATTTGTGTTGTCGTTTATGCGAGCGATAAGCACAACTGATGATCGAGGGCCGCCAAGGCCTTTTCGATCGTATCAATTTTTGTCGCGTGCCTCAGATCCATGATGCGAGTCACTTCCTGGGGGCGGACCCCCATACGGCGAGCAAGCTCTGTTGGCGTCACACCTTGGGCCAGCATTTCATTAAGTAGCAGAACCTTGGCGCTGACGCTGGCGGGCAAAGATACCATGCGTTCGCTCTTGCGTGGCGCTGATGCCGGCGGTACTGGCCGGTGGCCCTCGAAGTAGAAATCCATTGACGTCAGCAGCGCATCGGCGGCCATTTCCAAGGCATCGGCTTCTGTGTCGCCCTGGGTGATCGCTTCGGGAATATCCCGGAACGTCACAACAAAGCCGCCTTCGGGAGCGGCCTCAAATTGAGCGGGATAGTGCATATAGGCTTCAATGCGTTTCTATTGAATACAGAGTAATAATAAACAAAATTGCTTATTTTTATAAGCAATTTTGTTTGTTCTTTGAGTTTGGATTGCCAAGAGGAGAATAGCTTAGGAGTCGAATGCTTGCTTGCGATTGAAGATTTCTTTGTCCAGGGCCGGCGGGCTTCTAGAGCAGCGGGCTCAAGCTGAAGTCCGGGCGTTGATACCTTCTCGATAGTACAAAAGAAAAGCGGGTTTCCAATTCCTTGGAAACCCGCATGAGTATTGGAGGCGCAACTCGGAATCGAACCGGGGTACACGGATTTGCAATCCGCTGCATAACCACTCTGCCATTGCGCCGATACTTGGCTGGACTGTAATTAGCCCAACAAGCTAAGCCCGCCATTCTACACTAAAAGAGCCATTTCCGCCTATTGACCGTGGGCTGGCCTCTATTTTGGCCTGGCGCCGCCAAGGACCTTGGGCGTTTTGGTGCTCGGCCGGCGATTGTGATAAATTCACTGCGCGGCGCTTTACGCAATGATGCCATAGCGCCGCATACGTTCTCAGGGCGGGGTGCAATTCCCCACCGGCGGTAATGGCGTGCAATGCGCCTAGTCCGCGAGCGCTTGCAGGAAGAGCCGTGTGTGCGGCTTGCCAGCAGGGTCAGCAGATCCGGTGCGATTCCGGAACCGACGGTCATAGTCCGGATAAAGAGAGAGCGGGATACTGCACGAGCTTTGCCAAAGCCGGCGGGCGCGGTGCGTGGACGGAGCCTTCCGTTTCATGGCCGGCTGCGTCGCCGGGTTTTCGAAGTCCGATCGTGGCGCGGGGTTTCTCCGCCTTGCCGGTTCCCATCTATTCTGCATGCCCTGTTTTTTCTATTGAAAACAGGAGTGGTTCAATGCTGCAAAAAACAACGTTTACAACTGTCCCGGCCCAGTCCGCCGGACGCATTGCTTTTGTTCAGGCCGCCTGGCATCGCGACATCGTCGATCAGTGCCGCGTGTCTTTCATTCTCGAGATGGCCGGCTTGGGCCATGCGGAGTCCGAGATCGACTTTTTCGAGGTCGCCGGCGCTTTCGAGATCCCGCTGCATGCGAAGCTGCTGGCGGGCAGCGGGCGGTATATGGCCGTCGTGGCCGCCGGCCTGGTCGTGGATGGCGGTATCTACCGCCATGAATTCGTCGCCCAGGCCGTCATATCGGGGCTGATGGATGTTCAACTGGCCACCGGCGTCCCGGTGATTTCAGCGGTGTTGACGCCGCATCATTTCCATGCGGGGCAAGAACACCAGCAGTTCTTCCTCGAGCATTTCCGGGTCAAGGGCGCTGAAGCGGCAAGGGCTTGCGCTTCGACAATGCGCGCGGTTCGAGCATTGAGCGCTGGCCTTGGCTCGGAGCAGGCCGCAAGCAGGCTTTAGCCTTTGCGTCCCGCCCGCTTGCCTGGGGCGTGCCTTTGCCTATTACACTGTCAGCGCCATCGTTCTATTTTCTTCCCGACATGACCATCATCATCAACGACGACCTGCGCTCCTATATCGATCCGCTGACCGAGGACGAGTTCGCGGCCTTGGAAAGCAGTCTGTTGTCGGAGGGGTGCCGCGATGCGCTGGTGCTGTGGGGCGACCTTTTGGTGGATGGGCACAATCGCTATGCCATTTGCCGGAAACATGGAATTGCGTTCAATACGGTTCAGAACACGTCTTTCCGCTCGATGGAGGACGTGCATGTGTGGATGATCGACAATCACTTGGGGAGGCGCAGCGTCTCGGACTTCCAGCGAGGCGTGCTTGCATTGCGCAAAAAGGAAATCATGGCTGCGCGCCAGGCCCAGGCTCGAGCGAAAGCGCCATCCGCCGAGCTCGCCGGCGTTGAATCGGCTGCCGAAAGCAGCACTCAGCCAGAACCGCCCTGGACGCGCGAAGCTGTTGCGCGAGCAGCCCGCATCAGCAGCGCCACGCTGGGGCAGATTGAAAAAATCCAGAAGACGGCGGCGCCTGAATTGGTCGGCGCGGTAAAGTCGGGCGTGATCTCCATCAATGCCGCGGCCGCGGTCGCTTCCTTGCCCAGCGAAAAGCAGGTGGCGGCCGTGGCCGGAGGCAAGAAGGAACTGCGCGAGGCGGCGCGGCAGGTGCGCGAGGCCAGAATGCCGCCGAAGCCTCGGCTCGAGCCCTTGCCTGGCGACGCCACGCCCGATCAAATCGAGATTCACCGCCTGATGCAGCTGGTCGGCACGCTTACCGAAGAGCGCGATCAATTGAAGAAGAAGGTGCAGCGCTTGACCATCGCCCTTGCGGAAGAGCGCGGTAGGCAACACGCTCCGGAAAGCCACTGAGCGCGTTAGGGCGTGCGGCGGCCGTATGGCCGCCGCTTGGGTAGGCCGGATCAGTCCTGGCGGCTGGTGACTTCGACCAGATGGTAGCCGAACTGGGTTTTGACCGGGCCCTGCACGACGTTGACCGGCGCGCTGAATACGACGGTGTCGAATTCCTTGACCATCTGGCCGGGGCCGAACGAGCCCAGGTTGCCGCCGTCGCGACTGGAGGGGCAGCTGGAGTGCTCTTTGGCGACTTGCGCAAAGTCGGCGCCGTTTTCAATGGCGGTTTTCAGTTCGTTGCATTGTTCTTCGGTGGATACCAGGATGTGGCGTGCGGTGGCTTGGGTCATGAGTCGTGCTCCTTTTTGATGAAGCAAAGAGAATACCTGAATTGGCGGGCCGGCGTGTTTTGGCCAGAGCTTGCTCGATTTGGACCAGACAGGGCACTAGGCGATTTTGCTGATCGCTTTTGCCAGATAATCCACGGTTCGTTCAATGTGATGAAGCTTGTCCAGGCCGAACAGCCCGATGCGGAAGGTCTTGAAGCCCTCGGGCTCGTCGCATTGCAGCGGTACGCCGGCGGCGGCCTGCACGCCCGCTTGCGCGAATTTCCTGGTGGAGTGTATGCCGTCGTCGCTGGTGTAGCTGACCACCACCCCCGGAGCCTGGAAGCCTTCGGCGGCCACGCTTTTGAACCCTCGTTTGACCAGCATCGCGCGCACCTTGGCGCCCAGCTCCTGCTGGGCGTCGCGCAGCTTGCCGAAGCCTTCGGCTTCCATGTCGAGCATGATTTTATATAAGGCGGTGAGGGCGTCGGTGGGCATGGTGGCGTGGTAGGCATGGCCGCCTTGCTCGTAAGCCTGCATGATCTGCAGCCATTTGCGCAGGTCGCAGGCAAAGCTGGTGCTCGTCGTGGCGTCGATTTGCTTGCGGGCCTCAGCGCCAAGCATGACCAGGGCGCAGCATGCCGGACCGCTCCAGCCTTTTTGCGGCGCGCTGATCAGCACGTCCACACCGGTTTCCTTCATGTCCACCCAGATGGTGCCGGAGGCAATGCAGTCCAGCACGAATAGGCCGCCGTGCTCGTGCACCGCTTCGGCTACCGCGCGGATATAGTCGTCTGGCAGGAGGATGCCGGACGCGGTCTCGACATGGGGCGCGAACACCATGTCGGGTTTTTCGGACTTGATCGCGGCAAGCACCTCGTGCAGCGGCGGCGGCCCGAAGGCGGCCTGCGGGCCGTCGGCCACCGGGCGCGCCTTGAGCACGGTGGTGCTGGCGGGAATGCCGCCCATGTCGAAGATCTGGCTCCAGCGGAAGCTGAACCAGCCGTTGCGGATGACCAGGCATTTCTTGTTGGTGGCGAACTGCCGCGCCACCGCCTCCATGCCGAACGTGCCGCTGCCCGGAACGATGATGGCCGCCTCGGCGCTGTAGACTTGCTTCAGGATGCGCGAGATGCCCCGCATGACGTCCTGAAAGGCGCTGGACATATGATTGATGGCGCGGTCGGTGTAAACCACCGAATACTCCAGCAAGCCGTCGGGGTCGACATTGGGCAATAAGCTTGGCACGTTTGTCTCCAGGAAGAAAGGACTGCCGGTGGGTCGAAGAGGCATGCGGGGCCGGATGCGGTTTGATGCCATCCCGACAGTGCCGGCTCTGCTGTATGCTGGACTTCATTTTATGCCCTGGCGATGGACGCGAGGGCGAAATCCGTTCATTCGGGCTTTTTGCCGCTTTCCGTCGACGCCAGCGACCCGTTTTCGGCGATCCGCTGGTAAGTGCGTTCCAGATGCTCGTCGGTCAGCTCGCAAAGGAGTTCGTAGTTGCGGGCGATGGCCGCCTTCTGCATGGCGACATGTTCATTGTGCACGTTGCGCGTCGGCGAGGTCAGCGACAGGCAGATTTGCCGATAACGTTGCAGGTACAGGTAGACCGTGCGCCGAAAATGCAGAAGGCACGGGGCATCGCAGGCCGAAACCAGGGCTTCGTGGAATTCCTGATTCAAAAGCTCCCAGCCATCGATCGCTGATAAATCCCCACCCTGGATGCGCTCGTGCAGCCGGCCAAGCTTGTAGACCGCCGAGACGACATCCGCCTCCCATTGCTCGTCGCCGTTCTTCAAGGATTGCCGCAGCGCTTCCTTTTCCAGCAGCTTGCGCAGATCGGTCAGGTCGCGCAGCTCTTTCAATGAAATCGGAGCGACGGCGAAACCCCGCCTGTCCATGCTGACGACCAGCCTTTCCGAAACCAGGCGGGACAAGGCTTCCCTGAGCGGCGTGGCGCCGATGCCGTAGGCGGTTCGCAGCAGGGCGATGCGCAGGCGCGTATTGGGCGCCAGCTTTCCCGCGATGATGTCGGCGCGAATACGCTGCCAGGCGATACCGGCCAAGTCGCCATTGCCTGCCGGATTCGGTGTTTCGGTGGGAAGCGCGAGGAGTTGGGAGTGTTCGAACATGATTGATCCCCGATATGCCAAAGCAAAATTTCTATTTTTTATCGATAAAGCTATTGACTACATATAAATTAGCTCGTAGCATTATATAACTAAATTTTTATCGATAAAAAATATATACATCGATAAATTTGCATGGAGAGGAGACAGGCATGGCATGCGCGACGAATGCATCTGCGGATTCGCTTGAACGGTTGCACGAGGACCTGGAGGCGGCCAACATGGCGCCGACCTGGAAGTACATTTCGTCTTTCATTTCAAAATCCCCGCGGGTCGGCTACCGGCCCTGGCTGTGGAAGTGGGATGAAGTCATCCCGCTGCTCATGCGGTCCGGAGAACTGATCACCCCCGACCGGGGGGCGGAGCGGCGATCCATGGAGCACGTCAATCCCGATCTCGGGTTTTCATATAGCGCCAGCCACACCATAGCCACCGCCTTCCAGCTTGTGCGCGCCGGCGAGCGGGCGCCCGCCCACCGCCATGCCGCCGGCGCCATACGGTTCGCGGCCCGCAGCCATGGCGGGGCGGTCTACACCAAGGTCCAGGGCGAACGTCTCATGATGGAGGAAAACGACCTCCTCCTGACGCCGTCGGGCATGTGGCATGAACATGCCAACGAAACCGCGCACGACATCGTCTGGCTCGATGTGCTGGATTTCCCCCTGGTCAATTTGCTGCAGGCAAGCATGTTCCAGCCCGGCGAAGGCCAGGTGGCGCCCGATCGTCCGGACGGCTTTTCCAATGAGCGCCTGGGCCTGTTCCGCCCGCCGAAGGATTTTCCCTATCCGGAAGCCCACCCTGTTCTGCGCTATCCCTGGACGCAAATGCGGGAAGCGCTGCATTCCATGGGCCGGGAAGCCGAGGACAGGCACGAAGGCGTGCTTCTTGAATATGTGAATCCCCTGACCTCGGGGCCGACGCTTCCGACGCTTTCCTGCCGGGCGCAGTTGCTGCGCGGCGGGATGCGCACCGCGGCGCGGCGCTCGACCTCCAGTACCGTGTATTTCGTCATCGGCGGCGAGGGGGCGACGGTCATCGATGGCGTGACATTCCCTTGGGCGCGCGGCGATGTCTTCGTCGTGCCCCCATGGTCCTGGCACGAGCATGCGGCCGGCAGCGGCGAGGCTTATTTGTTTTCCGCGACGGACAAGCCGGTGATGCAGGCCCTTGGCTTGTTCCGCAGCGAGTCCTTTGAGGAGAACGGCGGCCACCAGGCCGTGCTCTCAAGCTTCCGGGCTTGAGCGGTTTTTTTCCGGTTTCGACGCGCATGGCGCGGTATTCCAGAATTTTTCAAGGAGATGTAATGAAGATGCAAAGCGTTAAGGCCCCTACCGTCAAAGAGCCAAAGCCGGGGGCGTGGACCAACGCAAAAATCTTTGGCAATCAGTTCTTTATTTCGGGCATGACGGCGCATGACCTGGAAGGCAATGTGATGGGCGGCGAAAGCATGTATGAACAGGCTAAAGCCACATTCCAGAAAATCCACGATCTGACGCTGGCGGCGGGCGCGAAGATGAACGACATCATCGAGCTCAATATCTTCGTGACCGACATACGAGAGCGGGAGGAGGTCTGGCGCGCCCGCAGGGAATACTTCACCGGCGATTTTCCGTGCTGCACGCTGGTGGAGGTGAAGGGCCTTGCGATCCCCGCGTTGAAAGTGGAGATCAAGGCCATGGGTTTTGTCGGAGCCGGCGCCCAATAGCGCGTCCAGTGCCGAATGACGACGGTCCGGTCGCGAGGCAACCCGCGGCGCGGGCTTCAAGCCGAAGCAAACAGGAAAAAGGAGACACAATGAAAACGAGCTTTATCGCGGCGCTACTCGCGTCTTGCCTATGCGTAGCGCCCACACTGGCCGGCGCCAAGATCAAGGTTGGTTTCATCACGACCACGTCCGGCCCCAGCGGCATTGTCGGCAAGCATATGAAGGACGGGGCCGATCTGGCCCTGGAAAACCTCGGCGGCAAACTGGGGGGAGTCGATGCCGAGATCATCTATGGCGATGCGCAATACAAGCCGGACGTCGGCCGCCAGCTTGCCGAGCAAATGCTCAAGCAGGACAAGGTCGACTTCGTCACCGGCGTCATCTTGTCGAGCACGCTGCTGGCCGTCTACCAGCCCGTGATCAAGTCGGGCAATATCCTCGTCAGCGCGAATGCGGGGCCAAGCCAGATCGCGGGCAAGATGTGCGCCCCCAACTTCTTCACGACTTCGTGGCAGAACGATCAGACCCCGGAGGCCATGGGCAAGTACATGAACGACAAGAAGATAACGGATGTCTACGTCATGGCTCCCAATTACGCGGCCGGCAAGGATATGGTGGCCGGATTCAAGCGCTATTTCAAGGGCAGGATCATCAACGAGGTCTACACGACTTTCGGGCAGGCCGACTACCAGGCCGAGCTGAGCCAGCTCAAGGCGGCGAAGCCCAAGGCTGTCTTCGTGTTCTATTCCGGCGGAATGGGCATCCAGTTCTTCAAGCAGTACGCGCAGGCCGGCCTGCGCGACATTCCGCTGTACTCCGTGTTCGGCGCCGATGAAACCACGCTTCCGGCAATCGGCGACGCGGCCGTCGGAAACTACGAGGCGGGGTTCTGGAACTACGACCTGGATTTCCCCGCCAACCGTAAGTTCGTCGATGCGTTCCGCAAGAAATACGGCTACATCCCTTCGTACTATGCGGCCCAAAGCTATGACGCGATCAACCTGATCAACAGCGCGGTAAAGGCCGTGCATGGCAATGTCAAGGACAAGAAGGGAATGATAGCAGCCATGGAAAAGGCGGATTTCGATTCCGTGCGCGGACCGTTCCACTACAACACCAACCATTTCCCCATTCAGAATTTCTATTTGTTCCAGGTGGTCAAGGACGAGCAGGGCAATCTGGTGCGCAAGACGATAGCCACGGTATTCCAGGCGCACAAGGATCACTACTACGACCAGTGCGCGATGAAATAGCGCATGGCAAAGGCTGGCCCGGGCTGGCTCGCCGGCGCGGGCCCGGATGGAGGGGGGCGGGAAGAGGCTGGGAAGTCCCGGTCTCCTTCCCGCAGAACGCGGCGGCGAAAATCTATCGTGGGAAACGCAATATGGATATGGGTAGTCTGCTGTTCGTGCAGTTGTTGAACGGGATCCAGTACGGGGTGATGCTCTTCTTGATGGCGGCCGGCCTGACCCTGGTGTTCGGAATCATGAACCTCATCAACCTGGCGCACGGTTCGCTTTACATGATCGGCGCCTATGTATTCGCATGGTCGCTGGCATCGACCGGTTCGGTCGCGCTATCGGTGCTGGCCGCGCTCGCTGCGGCGTTCGTCATCGGCGTGCTCATCGAGCTGGTCATATTCAGGACACTTTCCGAACGGGATCATCTGGATCAGGTGCTGGCGACCTTCGGCCTGATCCTGCTGTTCAACGAGGGATGCCGCATGATCTGGGGCCGCTCAGCCCTGAGCGTGAACCTGCCCGCCTACCTGGCCGGGCAGACTCGGATCCTTCCCGACCTGAGCTATCCCACTTACCGGCTGACCATCATCGTGGCCGGCCTGCTGGTGGCGCTTCTGCTGCATTTCGTCATCACCAGAACCAAACTGGGCATGTTGATCAGGGCGGGCGCAAGCAACCGGACAATGGTCAATGCGCTGGGCGTCAATATCAAGTGGCTGTACACGATGGTCTTCGGCCTGGGAGCGGTGCTGGCCGCTTTGGCGGGGCTGATGGCCGGCCCGATATTTTCGGTGGAGTCCGGCATGGGCGACAACTTCCTGATCCTGGTGCTGGTGGCGATCGTGATCGGAGGGATCGGCTCCATCAAAGGCGCGCTCATCGCATCGCTCGGAATCGGCGTGGTCGATACGCTGGGGCGCTCGTTGCTGAAGCCCGCGCTGGGAAGCCTGGTGTCGGACTCCGCGGCCAATAGCGCAGGCCCGGCGATCGCCTCGATGCTGATCTACCTGCTCATGGCGGCGATCCTGTTCGCCCGCCCGCAGGGATTGTTCCCGCCCCGAACCAGGTGAGTGCATGAAAGCAAAAAACCTATTCATCGTTGTATTTCTTTTGGCGCTGGCGTCCGTCCCGGTGCTGTCGCGTGTCTTCGACCAACCCTTCTACATGGATATCGTCACGCGCATTCTCGTCTTCAGCATTGCGGCGGTAAGCCTGGACCTCATCCTGGGCTATGGCGGCATGGTCAGTTTCGGCCATGCCGCCTATCTGGGAATAGGCGCCTACACCGTAGGCATCCTCAGCTACCACGGCGTAACGGACGGGTTCATCCACTTCGCGGCGGCGATCCTGGTCTGCGCGCTGCTGGCGCTGCTGATCGGGCTGGTCTCTCTTAGAACGACCGGCATCCATTTCATCATGATTACGCTTGCATTCGCGCAAATGCTGTATTTCCTCGCCATCAGCATCGACACCTACGGAGGGGACGACGGTCTCAACATCATGCAGCCCAGTGAGTTTCCGGGGCTCGACTTCAGCAAGCCCATCGTGCTGTACTACGTTTCGTTTGCCGTGCTCCTGGTTGTTCTATGGGCCTTCCGCCGCATCGTCAAATCGCGCTTCGGCATGGTCATACGAGGGGCAAAGGCCAATGAGCGCAGGATGACGGCTCTTGGCTACCCTGTATTCCGCTACAAGCTGACGGCCTTCGTGATCGCCGGCTCCGTATGCGGCCTGGCCGGCGCCTTGCTGGCCAATCAACTGCTGTTCATTTCGCCCTCGGCCATGCACTGGACGCGCTCGGGCGAAATCATGATCATGGTGATTCTTGGAGGCATGGGATCGCTGTTCGGCCCCGTGGTGGGGGCGACCGCCTACCTGCTGCTGGAGCATTGGCTTTCCAATGCCACGGAGCATTGGCAGGCGCTCATGGGGCCTTTCCTGATCCTGGTCGTACTGTTTGCCAAACGGGGCATCCTCGGAATATTCCGCGACGGGCCGGGCGGCGCGCAAGGGGCGTCGGCGCCACCATGCATCAAAGACCGGCTTCGCATGGCTTTGGGCAAGAAGGGGGTTGCGTCTCATGTCTGAAGTTTTTTCGATGCCGGCCATTGCGGATCCCGCGAACAGTCCGAAGACGATCTTGCGAACCTCGGGCCTGAGCAAGAGCTACGGCGGCATGGTGGTCACCGACCACGTGGACCTGGCAGTGGCCGAAGGCGAGGTCCATGCGATCATCGGGCCCAATGGCGCGGGGAAGACAACCTTGATTTCCCAACTGTCTGGCGAACTGCGGCCCGATGACGGCGGGATTTTCTTCGATGGGCGCGACTTCACGCGCTTGAAGGCTTTCCAGCGGGCCGCTTGCGGGCTGGCCCGGACTTTCCAGATCACCAGTGTTTTTTCCGGATTCACGGTCTTGGATAATGTGGCCTTGGCTGTGCAGGCGCATGCCGGCCACAGCTTCCATTTTTATAAAGCCGCCGATTCGGAAGAAGAACTGCGCGGGCCGGCCCGCGCAGCCTTGCGCAAGGTCGGGTTGCACGAAAAGGCGGAATGGCTGGTCTCGGCGCTGGCCCATGGCGAGAAGCGTGCGCTGGAGCTGGCGATGGCGCTTTCCACGGAGCCCAGGCTGTTGCTTCTGGACGAGCCCATGGCCGGGATGGGGCCCGAGGATTCGAAAAGAATGGTCTCTTTTCTTTCCACGTTGAAGGGCAATGTAACGATAGTGCTGGTCGAGCACGACATGGACGCCGTGTTCGCGCTGGCGGATCGGATTACCGTTCTGGTTCATGGCCGGATCATCGCCACCGGCGCGGCGGACGAGATACGGAGCAATCCGGCCGTGCGTCAGGCTTATCTGGGCGAAGAGGAGAATGCCTGATGCTCAAGGTGTCGAATCTTCAGGCCGGCTATGGCGAGAGCCAGGTGCTTTTCGGCATCGACTTCGAGATCCAGCGCGGCGAGGTCGTGACCCTGCTGGGCCGCAACGGCATGGGCAAGACCACGACGGTCTCGTCGCTCATGGGAATCGTGAGGCCGTGCGGGGGAGCAATCGTTTTCAACGGGAAGTCGATCTTCGGCAGCCAGCCCTACGAGGTTGCCCGGGCGGGGCTCGGGCTGGTGCCCGAGGGGCGCCAGGTCTTTCCCAATCTGACGGTCCAGGAGAATCTGCTCGCCACGGCGTCCGCGCGGGAAGGCGACGGAACCTGGGTCTTGGAAAGCGTCCTGGCGCTGTTTCCGGGGCTTGTGCCCCGCCTGCACAGCATGGCGGGACTGCTGTCGGGCGGCGAGCAGCAGATGCTGGCCGTGGGGCGCGCCCTGATGACCAACCCTTCGCTGCTTGTGCTGGACGAAGCCACCGAGGGGCTCGCTCCGCTGATAAGGAATGAAATCTGGCGGGTTCTGCAAACCCTGCGGAACGCCGGCCAGTCCATCCTCATCATCGACAAGAATGTCGACGCGCTTGCCCGCCTGGCCGACAGGCACTACATCCTGGAGAAGGGAAGGATCATGTGGAGCGGAACGTCGCCGGCCCTGCTGGCCGACGGCTCGCTGCGGCAGCGGTTTTTGGGCGTCTAGCCCGGCATGCAAACGTAAGGGAAGAATATGGATCATGAAATTCCGCAAGGCGGAGCGCCTCTGGGAACGAAGGCATTTCTCGAAGAAATGGAGAGGCAGTACCGGCTCGATCAGCTACAGCCGCAAGTGAAGTATCTGCCGCCCTGGGCGGAGCGTAGCGAGGCATACCGGAGCGTTGCGGCATGCGAGCTCGATATCGGCTACGATTCGGGCCCGCGCTCGAAGCTGGATTTTTTCCCCGCCGGCGATGCCGGGCACGCGCCCACGCTGGTGTTCATCCATGGCGGGTATTGGCAGAAAGGCGACAAGTCCGTTTATAGTTTTCTGGCCGAACCGTTCGTTGCCAACGAAGTCTCGTTCCTGGCCTTGAGCTATGACTTGTGCCCCACGGTGTCTCTTGCCCAGATCGCGGCGCAGGTTCAGCGCGCCGTCGCCTGGATATGGAATAACGGTGCGGCATTGGGGCTGGACCGGGACAATCTGCATATCGGCGGCCATTCGGCGGGGGCCCATCTCTCGGCGATGATGCTGACGACGGACTGGACATCCGTCGCGAACGGCCTTTCAGGCAATCTGTTCAAGAGCGCGTTGCTGGTTTCGGGTATTTTCGATCTTGCGCCGCTGCTGTTCACTTCGCAGAAAATGAACTTGAATCTCGATGAGGAGCAGGCACAAAAGCAAAGTCCCGTGCGCCGTGAGCTGCGCATCGACTCTCCTTTGCTTGTCGCCAGCGGCGAGCTGGAGTCCGCGGAGTTCAATCGCCAGTCGGATCTCTGTGCGCAAGTATTCGACCCGCAATGCCGTGGACTGGAGCGGTATGTGGCAAGAGGCCGCAATCACTTTGAAATCGTCGATGAGCTTGCCGATCCTGGCAGCCTGCTTTTCGGCAAGGCCCTGGCGCTGATCAAACGTTGACCGGGAACGATGGCGCGGGGGGGCCCGATGCGTTGCGGCCTCCCGCGCCGGTTGGAGACTACGCTGCCTCGTCCAGGCAAAGCAGGCTTTGTTCGGTCGTGGCTTCTCCCCATAGCCAGGTCAGCGTGTCGTAGCTCTTGTCCTGGGTGGCCCAGCGTTCCGCGAAGAGCTGGGCGCGCAGATCCGCGAGCGCGCCGCCGAACTGAGCCAATTCCCTGAGGTGCTTGGCGGTGAGCTGCACCCGCGCGGTGTGCACGTACCGCGCGGAATAATAAGCCTGGAAGGCTGCGGCGGGATCTTCAGGGGCCGCCTTCATTCTTTCGGCCAGGCATACGGAGTCTTCCAGGGCCTGGCAGGCGCCCTGCGCGGCATATTGGTACATGGGATGCGCGGCGTCGCCGATCAAGGTGACCCTGCCTTCGGACCAGTTCTTGACGGGTTCGCGTCCTCCTACCAGCCAGCGGCGGCCCATGTCGATCTTCTGCAGCAGTTCGTGGACTTCAGGAAGGTGGCCCTGGAAGCTGCCATGGACCTCGTCCGGCCGTCCGGCAATATCGGTGACGTCGAACTCTTCGTCGGAAAGAAAGGTGGCGACCAGATTGTAAAGTTCTCCGCGCCGCAGCGGATAATGCACGAAATCCGCGTTCGGCCCGCTCCACATGACGACGTCCGGATTCCACAAAGAGTCCGGGATTGCGGAACGAGGCACGACGGACCGGTAGCAGACCAGTCTGGATGTCTTGTTTCGCCCATCCCCGATGATTTTCTGCCGGATCACCGACCGCAATCCGTCCGCCCCCACCAGCGCGTGGCCCTTGATGGCGCGGCCATCCGCTAACGATACCGTTACCGAGCTGTCGTCCTGGTCGAAGTCCGCGACTTCGGCGTTTCGCTCCAGCCGGATGTTCGGATGTTCTTCGCATGCCGCGAAAATCGTGGAGAGCAGATCCGCGCGGTGAATGACGGCGTACGGGTGTCCGAAGCGCTTGATGAAGTCCTGGCCCAGGTCCAGGCGCGCGAACCTGCTGCCGTCCAGGGCGTCCCGCAGCTCTATGGCTGGCGGCAGCGATGTCCATACATTGATCTTGTCCGTCAGCCCCAGGCGGTGCAACGCCCTCATCCCATTCGGCGCAAGCTGGATGCCGGCGCCCACTTCGCGAAATTCCGAAGCCTGCTCGAACACCTGTACCTGGAAACCGCTGCGCGCCAGGCCCAGCGCCACACTGAGCCCTCCGATCCCGCCTCCGGCCACAATCACCGGATATTCTGTTTTCAAACGGCTGTTCATTTTCAGTTCCTCTGCCTCTTGTCGAATGTTGTCGCTATTGTTTGTCGTTGATCGTTCAATGCCCGCTTGCTTGCAGCCTTTGGGAGATGCTGTGCGCTTGTGGTGTTGCGGGTGGTTCGGCGCCTTGTTCTTCGCCGATGGAGCACTCCACGGATCCCAGGCGCCCGATCTTGCCGTGCAGCGTCATGCCCGGCCGCAGCGGGCGGCTGGCGCCAGTACGGCCGGCATATACGAGATCTCCCGGTTGAAGCTGGAGGTGTCGGGAGAGTTCGCTGAGTATTCTGGGCATGGACGAGAGCACGTCTTCAGCCGAGCCTGAGCATGCGGTTTCCCCGTCGATGGTCAAGAGGATTTCTTCGCCCTTTGCACTGATCGAGTCGTCGTATGGGTGGATGGGTCCAACGATGGCGGAACTGTCGAAAACCCGCGCCGCCTCCCAAGGGCCGCCTTTTTCCATGGCGCGCAACTGCAGGACGGGCCTGGCCATGTCGAGCCCCGCCGCGTAGCCGAAGATGGCCCGCGCCGCTTCGGCTTCCGTGGCATTGAATAAAGGGTCGCGCAGCACGGCCACGAGCTTCAGCTCGCCCTGTAGGCCGCAGGCCCGCGAAGGGTAGGGGACGGCTGCGCCGTCGAGCGCCACCGCGCTGGACGGTTTCATGAAAAACAACAGGGGCTCGGGATCGGGAGCCGCTTCTGCCCGCCTTGGGCTTGCCGGGGCTTCCCATTCGACGCAGAAGACGCGATTGACGGCGGCCTTGGCTGTTTTTCCTTGTATGGGAATCGTGGGCACGCAACGATCCGCGAACAGCAGACCGTCATCGAGCCCGCAGGGAGCGGGGCCTGCATGCTGGTCGGCAAGGTAGTACTCCAAGGCTCCGAACCGGTCGGAGCCCCAGAAGCGCTGGTCGTCGACGATGAAGTACGGCACGCCCAGCACGCCGTTGCCGGAGCACCAGTTGGCATTGGCGTCGAGCTCCGCCCGGAGCCGATGTTCTTCGCTCCATATTTGCCGTAGATCGGCCGGATCGAGTCCCGCTTCAAGAGCGATGCGTTCCACCACGAGCCGGTCGCTGGTATTCAAGCCATGGCACCAGTACGCCTGGCTGCAGCGGATGGTGAATTCCTGAAAGCATGGGGAGTTTTGGGTCAGCAGCCAGTGTCCAATGACGGAGGCCGCGTCGACATCCGTCAGGCGCCACTCCGGCGGATGCCACGCGAGCCCTTGCCAGGCCGCCCTTCGGGCGCAGTCCTGGCGGTTGTAGGCGAAGCGCGGGTTCTCTTTCGTGACGGGAAGGCTGGAAGGGCGCGGCACTTCGCGCGAGATTCGCCATTTCACGTCGACCGAGTAGCGTTGCGCAAGCTGGAATATGTCTTCGACTATCAATGCGCAAAACGGGCTTCGGTAGTTGAAGACGATGGTGACTTCCTTGAGGCGCATGCCATTTCCAGGTCCGTGGGCGATATCCAGACTTTATATAATTTTTTATCGCTGGTCAATAATTTCATCGATAAAAAATTAATTTGTCGTGAATATGAAAGACCTTGCCAGCATATCCCACTGTGTCAAAATATAAGCCGTTTCACGAAACGACTGATTGCATCAGAGACATTGCGGGCATGGCCGTACTTAGCTCGAGCATTCAGCTCCAATGCGTCATGCCGGGCTCGCCAAAGGAAAAATATGCTCAGTGATACAGAACTCGTCGGCCGCCTATTGCTTGGCGCGGCGCTTGGCAGCGTGATCGGTTTCGAGCGCGAGCGGCTGTCGTGGGCGGCGGGGCTGCGGACCCATATGCTGGTGTGCGTGGGGTCCACGCTGATCATGATCGTCTCGGCCTTTGGCTTTGCGGACATCCTTGGCCAGGGCAATGTGACGCTCGACCCCTCGCGCATGGCCGCGCAGGTGGTGTCGGGCATCGGTTTTCTTGGGGCGGGCTCTATTTTGCTGCGCGGCGAGGTCATCCGCGGGCTCACCACCGCGGCCAGCCTTTGGTCGGTTGCCGCAATCGGCCTGGCCGTCGGCGGAGGGATGTACGTGGCGTCCATTGCCTCGACCATCATCATCCTGATCATCCTGGCCGGTATCAAGCCGCTGGAGCAGCGCTACATCGCCGCCAAGCAAGAGCGCCGCATGCAACTGGTGGTGGAGCATGGGGCGTTGAACTTGCATGTGCTGTCATCGACCCTGGGCTCGGGCGGAAGCCGGATCAAGCAGTTCGTCGTGCAGCCGAGCGACAGCGACAAAGCGCTGGACGAGGTTCACATTACACTGACCAAAGTGTCGCCGACGCAATATTCGGCCATACGCGAGCGTCTGAAGGCAACCCCCGGCGTGCGCGAGGTTCACGAGGATGTCAGCTAGGCTCGGCCGGCTCTTCATTTGCCAGCCCCTCATTTTGTCAAGCATTGGAAATATTCAGGTAGATATATAGACAATCATATTTACGCTCGTTATCGTCGATGGCGTAGCTAAATGAGTTTGTCGATTTATGAATACTTGTGCTCCGTTCCGTGCTCATATATTGGCTGTAGACGATGATTCCGAGCAGCTCCGGATGTTGTTTGAAAAGCTGCGGCATCGCGGATACCGCATCACGGTTGCTTTTGACGGGGCGCAAGGATACGCCCGCGCCTTGGCGAACCTGCCCGACCTGATCCTGCTTGATGTATACATGCCGAAGATGGACGGCTTTGCACTGGCCCGGCTGTTGAAGGCGAACCCGGTGACGGCGCATATTCCCATACTGTTTCTTTCGTCCGGCGCCGATCTTACCGATCGGCTGGAGGGGTTGCGCAACGGAGGGGTCGATTACATCGTCAAGCCCTATCTGGCCGAAGAGGTTGTCGAGCGTGTCAATATCCATCTGGAATTGGCGCGGCAACGGACTCTGGCCGAGGGCGTCGACGAAGCCGATTTGCGCGCCGGCGTGCGACACGAGGCCGGCGAGGGCCAACTTGTGCGGCCGCCCGCCGCGTATTCTTTCGCGCCGTCGAGACCTATCGCGAAAACCGCCGGGCATATTCAGCGAACGCGGGTGTTTCCGCCTGCGCCGATGAACGCCGGCCGTGATTCCCATACGAATGGCGAATCCGCCTTGGTCGTGGCGGCCCGGCGCATTATTTTCCAGCGGCTTTCCATGCCGCCCCGTGCGTCTGATCTTGCGCGGGAGCTTGGCGTCTCCGAACGCCGACTCACCCGCGCATTCGAGCAATGCCTGGGCATGACGGTGCCGGGTTTCATACGTTTGAAGCGCATGCGCCGCGCGGAGTATTTGCTGTCCCACTCGGCGTTGAGCATCATTTCCATTGCGGAGGAACTGGGATTCTCCAGCGCTGCGAATTTCTCCACCGCGTTCAAGGAATATTCCGGCCAGGCTCCTTCGGCGTTCCGACGAAACTCGGGGGGTATCGAGCCCGCGGGCTCCGGCCTCAGGGGGCGAGCCATTCCCCCGCGCTGAACCGCCTCCATCGTGCCGGGTGATGTTGGCCGTACCTATCTTTAGCCTCGCGCAAGGTGATCGATGTGGTTCATCCATGCGATTTTTCAATCCTTGACAGTTGCGATACCCATTCAGCAAAAAACTAAAAGTTTCTGCTTCAAAAGTAAATGCTGACCTCCTCCTGATTCTGCAAAGTATCGAAGCGGCAATCCAGATGCCGGTTGATGAATCTTCGCCTCTTGTAATCGTGCGCTTGCATAACAGGCGCGGTGTTTGCGCGAGGCGGTTCTTGTATTGGGTGGAGAGTATTGTGAATCGGGTATACAAAACGGTTTGGAATGAGCGGACACGAACGTTCGTCGCGGTTTCAGAGCTTGCGCATGCACGCGGCAAAAGCGCGAGGACTTCCGTAGGCAGCGTCTCGTCGCGCGCCAGGCTGTCCGGCCTGCTGTCTTTGGCGGCTGCCGTGCTGGCGGGAGCGATACTGTCAAGTATGGGGGCGCCGGCATTTGCCGACGTGAGCATCGATGACAGCGTTTCTCCCGTGCATGCCGATGGCAACGGTATTCAGTTCAGCAATGGCGCCGGAACCATCGACTTCCAGGATGGCGGCACCATCAGCGGGCTGACGACCAGCACGCTGGTTTCGAACGGCACGAACGCCGTCACCACCGGGCAGTTGTGGCAGACCAATGAGGACCTGGTCACGGTCACCGCTACGGTTACAGGGCTGAATGCCTCCGTGGGCGCCTTGACCACCGATGTCGGCAGCTTGACCACCAATGTCGGCGCTTTGAACACATCTGTCGGCGCCTTGACCAGCAATATCGGTGCGTTGAGCACGACGGTCGACACCCATGCCACGCAGATATCGAGCCTGCAGACAGCAGCCAATGCCTCTGTGCGCTATGACGACGCCGCTGCCAAAAATCTGATCACGCTGCAGGGCGGCGGCTCCGGTACCCGCATCACGAACCTGGCCGACGGCAATATCGCGTCGGGAAGCAAGGACGCCATAACCGGCGGGCAAATGTACACGCTGGAACAGAAGCTCTACTCGCAAGGCCAGGGCGTCAAGTATTTCCACGCCAATTCCGCGTTGGACGACTCCACGGCGGCCGGAAGCGAATCCATCGCCATCGGGCCCGAGGCGGAGTCGGCTGGCAAGGGCAGCTTTGCCGCGGGCCATGGCGCGGCCACCACGGCCAGCGCCGAGGCGGCCATCGCATTGGGGCAGGACGCAAAAGTCGGGACGGACGATGAGGTGGATGGCGTTGCCTCCATTGCCATCGGACGCAACAGCGCGGCCCAAGGCAACAGCAATATCGCCCTGGGCGATGGCGCCACGGTCAACTCCAAGGATGTCCAGAATGCGTTGGCCCTGGGGACCCAGGCGACGGTGGAGGGCAATTACAGCAGCGGTGCGTTGGCGGTGGGTAGCGGGGCGCTCGCTGGCGCCGCCGATGCGGCCGCCGTGGGCAGCGGCGCCCTGGCCACGGGCGCCAGCGCATCGGCCTTTGGGCGCAATGCCGCCGCGACTGCTGACGGTGCAGTGGCCGTCGGCGACGGCGCCCTGGCTGCGACGGCCAACAGCATTGCACTTGGCAGCGGCGCGGGCGCCGGCACCTTCGGCAATAGCGGCGGCGACCGCACGTCCCATATCGCCATTGGTACCAATTCGGGGCAGGGCGTGGTGGGCAATCAGACGACGGCCATCGGGTTCGGCGCGGGTTCCAATGTAGATGGAGACTACAACATTGCTCTGGGCGCCTTGGCCGGCACCGACCTCGATGGAGACGAAAGCGTAGCCATAGGCTACAAAGCCAACTATGGCAATGGCTCGGCCGTCGCGCGCGAACATTCGACGGCCATAGGCTCCAACACCAATGCCGGCACCAATGCGGTGGCCATCGGCTACGGGGCCGACGGTGTCAGCGAAGGCTCGGTAGCCATCGGGGTGGAGGCCCAGTCGACCACGGGCTGGGGCGTGGCCATCGGGCGCAACGCCATTACAGAGGGCGACAGCGTGGCGTTGGGTGCGCGCTCGGAAGCCTACCAGCCGGCATCGACCGCCTTGGGTTATATCACAGGCAGCGCGGCTCCCAACAATGTCGTGTCCGTCGGCAATGCCGGCCTGCAGCGCCGCGTCACCAATGTGGCCGATGGTTCGCAGGGCTATGATGCCGTGAACGTGCGCCAGTTGAATGCAGCGCAGACGGATGTGGCCGCCATTATCGGCGGCGGAGTCAAGGTGGAGAACGGCAGGCTGGTGGGTCCGGATGCCGGAAAAGGCCCGATCAAGATCGGCGACGACTATTATGCTTCCATCAACGATGCGCTAAGCTCCATCACGTCGCCTGGCAGCACGATCACGCCGGCCGATCCTTCCTTCGTCCGCTACGACAGCGGCGCCGGCAATGGCAAAGTCACCCTGCAGGGCGGGAGCGGCGGCACGGTGTTGGCCAATGTGGCGGACGGCAGCGATCCCATGGATGCGGTGAACGTGCGCCAGTTGAATAGCGCGGTGGCGGATGGCAAGTCCAAGTATTTCAGCGTCAAGACCAGCCGGCCCGGCAACCGCGACAATACCGGAGCGTCCGGCAACGATGCCATTGCCATAGGTCCCGAGGCTGCGGCGGTGGGCGATGCCAGCCTGGCGTTGGGCCTGCAGGCCAGTGCGGAGCAAAGCAATTCCGTCGCCATCGGCACACTGGCCCAGGCCATAGGCGCCAACGCCAGCGTGCTGGGCAACAACAGCCTGGCCTATGGAACGGGTGGCGTAGCCGTAGGCCAGCAGGCCGTCAGCCGCGGTGAAAACTCCATCGTCATCGGCACGGGAGCGCAGGCCGACCTGAAGACGCCGCTGGATACGGTCGATAATGCGGTGGTCATCGGTACCGGCGCCGAAGCGACCGCCGATGACGGCATGGCCATGGGGCGCAGCGCGCTGGCTTCCAATCTGCGCAGTGTGGCGCAGGGCTACGATGCCGAATCTTCCGGCGTGGATGCGATGGCCATCGGCAGCGGTTCGCGCGCCACAGCCTCCAACGCCTACGCCAGCGGCACGGACGCCCAGGCATCGGGCGAGAATGCCATTGCCTCCGGAACGGGCGCGCGGGGCTACGCCTCCAACGCCATCGCCGTGGGCAGCGGCGCTGTGTCGGGCATTGCCGATCCGTCGCCCGAGGACGTGCCGAACAACCTGGACACCATAGCCATCGGCACGCGTTCCCAGGCCTTGGCCAAGAACTCCGTGGCCCTGGGCGTGGATTCCACCACCCGCAACGTCTATGTGTCCACCACCTCGGCGTATTCCAACGTGGCGCATGACGATGCCAAATCGGGCGTGGTATCCGTGGGCAGCCATGATTCCAGCTCGTCCAATGCCACCAATGGCACCATCGAACGGCGCATCACCAACCTGGCGGGAGGGCAGGACGACACCGACGCGGTCAACGTGCTGCAGCTCAAGGCGCTGGACACGCTGCTGACGGAGCGGGGCACGAACTATTCCGGCAACGAGGGAGGGCAAGTGCATCGCGACCTGGGCCAGGTGCTGGCCATCAGGGGCGGTGCGACACCCACGGCTGGCGCTTTCAGCGGCGCCAATGTCAAGACGGTGACCGATCCCGCCAGCGGCGCGATCAACATCCAGATGGCCGACTCGCCCAAATTCGGCAATGTCGTCGTCAATGCCGGCAATACCGGCAAGATCAGCGGCGTGGCTGCCGGAGCGGTGAACGCCGCCAGCACCGAGGCAGTCAACGGCAGCCAGTTGTACAGCCTGGCGGGCAACGTCACCAATATCTTCGGCGGCAATGCGGTCAACAACAACGGCGCCATCACCTTCACCAACATTGGTGACACGGGCGAAAATACCATCCACGATGCCATCAAGTCGGTGAACACGGCGGCCAACGCGGGCTGGAACCTGGCGGCCAACGGCGCAGGATCCACGACGGCCAATATAGGCCCTGGCGGCGACGTCATGTTCAATGGCGACGGCAACATTACGGTTGTGCAAGCGGGTGTTGATGACAACGGCGCCATCAATGTCGCACTGAACAAGAATATCGACCTGGGCGCGGCCGGCAGCGTCAGAACCGGCAACAGCCTGATGAGCGACTCCGGCCTGAGCGTCGTCCACGGAGCGCTTGTCACCCAGGTCGGCGCGGGCGGCATCGTTGTTGGCAGCGGCGCCAAGACGATCGTCATCAACGGCAGTGCCGGCGACATCACCGGTCTTGCCAACCGGGACCTGGACGCCGCGGACTTCGCCACGCAAGGCCGCGCCGCCACTGAAGAGCAGCTCAAGCTGGTGCAGGAGCAGACGGGCGGATTGAGCGATCGCGCGGTCAAGTATGACCTCAATCCGGACAATACCGTCAACTATGACCGTGTGACGATGGCGGGTACGCCGGGCGGCGCGACGAAGGATGCGGACACCGGGCGCATCGAAACGACGGGCGGGACGCAGATCACCAACGTGGCCAGTGCGGGCGACTACACCGATGCCGGCAATGCGCTGAACGCGGTGAATGCGGGGGACCTGAACAATGCCGTCCAGAACGTAACCGGCGCAGGAATGAACTTCTCGGCCAACGCGGGTGGCGACGTGCATCGCGACCTGGGCCAGACTCTGGCCATACGCGGCGGCATGGCGGGCTCCACCCTCGCCTCCGCGACCAGCGGCGAGAATGTCGTCACACGCACCACGGCGGATGGCATCAGCATCGAGCTGGCCAAGGACGCGACCTTCGACAGCGTCACGACCGGCGATGCCGTCATGGATACGGACGGCGTGCGTGTCGGCGCAAACGTGGCACTGACCAATACCGGCATGCGGGCGGGCACGATTGTGATCTCGTCGGCCACCAACGACATCGTCGGCCTGTCCAATACGGCATTGACGGCGCCCGGCTTTGCCACGGCGGGCCGCGCGGCCACCGAAGAGCAGCTCAAGCTGGTGCAGGGCGCCACGCAGGACCTGGCCGACCGCGCGGTCAAGTACGACTTGAATCCCGACAATACCGTCAACTACGGCAAGGTGACGATGGCGGGCGACGTTTCCTCGGATGGAGGCCGCACGGGCGGCACCGGCATCACCAATGTGGCGCGCGGCGACATTTCCGCGAACAGCACGGATGCCGTCAACGGCAGCCAGATCCACGACATGGGCAACAGTATTGCCGAAGGCATGGGCGGTGGCTCGACGTTCGTCGACGGCAAGCTGGTGACCGAGCTGAATGTAGGCGGCAGCACTTACAACAACGTCAATGATGCGCTCAATGGCGTGCAGGCGAATATCGACGATGTAAGCAACGTCGCCAACATGGGCTGGAATGTGCAGGCCAATGGCGATGCGGCGAGCAAGGTCGGCCCGGGCGATACCGTGCAGTTCATCAATGGCGACAATGTCGAGATCACCCGCGACAACGCCAATATCACGGTGAGCATGGCCAAGAACATCAAAGTCGACACCGTGACCAGCAACAAGGTGACGACCAAGGAGCTGGCAATCGAGAACGGCCCGACGATCAACCAGAACGGCATCGACATGGGCGGCAAGCAGATCACCAACCTGGCCGATGGCAAGGCCGACAGCGATGCGGTCAACGTCGGCCAGTTGAACAAGGTAGCGGGCAGTGTGGCCAACAGCATCAATCGTCTGGATGGCAGGGTGAGTCAAGTCGACAACCGGGCCAGCGCGGGCGTGGCCGCGGCGCTTGCCATGTCAGGCCTGCCGCAGGCTTATTTGCCGGGCAAGAGCATGTTCAGCCTCGCGAGCGGTACATGGCGTGGAGAAAGCGGCTACGCCATGGGCCTGTCGACGGTCTCCGACAACGGCAAGTAGATCGTCAAGGGAAGCTTCGCCGGCTCCTCGCGCGGCGACTACGGCGGCGCGGTCGGCGTCGGCTATCAGTGGTAATTGTCAGACCGTCATTGTTTGCGCGGCCCGCTGGCGCACGGCCGGCGGGTTCGGCTACCCAAGGAAAAAATCAGATGTTGAAGTCATTGCAAACCATTGTTCTGCGCTCAGGCGGCATCCTGCTGGCTGTGGCGCTTGCCGCTTGCGGCAATCTCAGCCAGGTCAGCGACCAAGGCACGACGAGCGAACCCGTCTGGCCCGATCCGGCAAGCGCGAGCTTCGAGGCGGGTTCGTATCCCAAGGTCGATGCCTTGCGCCTGATCGAACCGGGCATGAGCAAGGATCAGTTGTACAACCTGCTGGGCCGCCCGCATTTTGGCGAAGGCCTGGCCGGGGTGCGCGAATGGGATTATCTATTCCATTTCCGCACGTCTCGGGGCGAAAAGACCTGCCAGTACAAGATTCTTTTCGACAAGGATAAGCATGCCCGGAGCTTCTTCTGGAAGCCCGAAGCATGTGTTTCGCAGTTGAACTGAAAGTATCGGCGCAGCGGGCGTCCCCACTGAATGATGTTGCCTTATGGAAGGATCTATATGAAGTATGCACATTGCATTCCCGTCCTGGCGGCTATGGCCGTGGCATTGGCCGGTTGCCAGGCCGCCGGGCCTGCACAGCGTGCCGCGACAGAGGGCAATGCCGAAAATACCGTGCGGCAGCCGGGCGCGCGACAGCCTCGGCATCGAGCGGAGGTATTCTTTCGGCTGGCGCAAGCTAAAGAGGCCAAGGGGCTTAGCGAGCTTCGCCTGTCCGGCGGCTCGATCTGGGTATTGCCGCAGCCCGTGTTGAGCCGCGCCGATCTTTCCAGCGTCGAGCCTATCCAGACGCAACAGGGCAGGGCCTTTGTCCGCTTTGGCTTTACCCAGGAGGGCGCTCGCAAGCTCCAGGCGCTAAGCCGTCGTTTCCCGGGCAAGCTGCTAGTGCTTACCATCGACAACGATTTGGTGGCGGCGCCTCGCATCGGCAAGCCGTTGACGCAGGGAGAGATGGTGGTCGGCGTTGCGAGTGGCAAGCAGGCCATGGCCATTGCGCGTGCGATTGCGGAGCCACGCGGCGAGGCTCGATGATCATGGCTTGTTCGCCGTGGCGCAGTCCTGCCGCCGTGCCGGCGGCAGTTTATCGGGGGTGGCGTGTGCCGGCTCGAAACGCGTCGCCAGCCGCTCAAGGCCCGATCAATACGGTTTCGCCCCGCGCATCGAAGGGGATGAGCGATCCGATCAGGCCCGTCTTGATCATGTCCACCATCTTGTTCAAAGGTGCTTCGGCGTCTTCGGTGGCGGGGGCTTGCCCGTTTCTGCCCGAGATGGCCGCGACAAAGACGATGGCCCAGTCGGGGATGTGTTGCCTGGACTCTTCGAGCAGTTCCGCAAACGACCCGATTTCCTCGGGAGGCTTGTCCAGACAGGCCAGCGGCGTCAAGGCCCCTCCGGAACCGGCTTCGAACGAAGCGCGTTGCGCGGGAGTGCAGTCGTCAGGCAGCTCGACTTTGGTGAATACGAAAAGCAGCCGTTGCGGCTCGGGCTGGGCCCGGGCTGCAACGATCAGGTCGTCGAGGCTTGTTATATTCATGGATGATCCGTTTTAGATTGACGTGCATGCACGCGCGGCGCCGCGAATATCATGGATTATGGCGAGGCGGGCTTCAGGCATTGTCGTACTGGCCGGTGATCGAAATACGCCGCACATTCGATTGGTACAGCAGAATCAACGATACCCAGACGATTCCGTACAGCAGCATGAAGCAACTGGATCGCACGCCCGTCAAGTCCAGGGCTATCCCGAATAGAATCGGCAGCAGGAATCCGCCCACGCCGCCCGCCAGGCCGACAATGCCGGTCACGACCCCCATTTGCTCGGGGAAGTCGTCGGCAACGTACTTGAAGGTCGAGGCCATGCCGAAAGCGAACACCGTGCCCAGGATGAACAGCAGCGCAGTGAAGACGTACACGCCAAGATGAATGTGGAAACTGGCCGGGCCGTTGATGGTTTTCACCACGAAGGTCGTGTCGGGATACGACAGCAGGAACAGGCATACCCACGCAACCCACAGCCCCCACCAGGTTACCTTGTGCGCTCCGTAGCGGTCGGCCAGGCCGCCGCCCAACGCCCGCAGCACCGAGCCCGGCAGCGAAAAGCCCGCTGCCAGGGCGGCGGCCAGGGTGACCGAATAGTTGAATTCCTGCATCATGTATTGCGGTATCCACAGCGACAGGGCGGTGAAGCCGCCAAAGCAGATGGAGTAATACTGGCAGTATTTCCATACTTTGGCGTCCCTCAGCACGGTGAATTGCTGGCGCAGCGAATTTGCGGCCTTGCCCGCGCTGGGGTCGGGCGAGGAGCCCAGCCAGAACACTACGGCGGTGACCATGAGAGCGACGGCGTATATCTTGGGGACGGCGCGCCAGCCGTAGATGTCCTGGAGCGATGGCGTGATGAACAGGTTGACGGCGGCGCCGACCGTGCCCGCGCCGAAGAACCCCATGGCGAAGCCGCGCTTTTCGGGGGGGAAAAGCCGGGCGACATAGGGCGTGCCAACGGCGAACGAGGCGCCTACGGCGCCCAGGCAAAGCCCGATGAGCAGGAAATGCCATAGGGCGGCGGCGTACGACACAAGAAATACGGGAATGGCGCAGGCGACAAGCAGCACGGTCATGACCAGGCGGCCGCCGAACCTGTCCGTCCAGACGCCTAAAGGCAGGCGCAGCAGCGCGCCAGTCAGAACCGGCGTGGCCGTCAGCAGGCCGAATTCGGAACTGTTCAACCCCAGCTCCTTGCGCAATTCGATGCCTATTACACCAAACATCATCCAGACGACAAAGCAGACCATGAATGCCAGGGTGGTGACCAGCAATACCAGCATGGGCTTCTTTTGCATGACCATAGCGACTCCGGTTCGGTTACGTGTGTGTGCGGCCATGCCGCGCTGGCTTGCGAATACGGGGGCAAACGCCGCTTCGGCGCACTACTGCAACAGCGGCCCGGCACGCACGTCCAGCGCGATACCGTGCAATTCGGCCTCCGACGCCAGCAGCGTCAGGTATTGCTGAATCGATTTATGCCGCACATATTCGCAAAGAAAGCGTTCGATGCTTTTGTGCACGCTTTCGAAGGGCAGCGGCTCTCCGTCGATTCGGCGTTCCACCTGAACGATGTGGAAGCCGTAGCGTGTCTTGACCAGATCCGGCAGAACACCCGTATGCGTTGCGCCGAACACGGCGGCTTCGAATTCGGGCACGCTTTCGCCCCGGGACAACTGGCCCAGGTTGCCGCCGACCTGGCCCGAGGGACAGTTGGACTGGCTCGCGGCCAGCGCCTCGAAGCGGTCGGGATGCCGCCTGAGCTCGCGCAGGCTATGTTCGGCGCGGGCGCGTATGGAGGCCATGGCCGCGCCGGGGGGCAGAGCGAAAAGAATATGGCGTGCGAAGACGATGTCGGGGCTGCTGAATTTTGCGGTATTGGCGGTGTAGTAGCGCCGGCACTCGTCTTCCGAAGGCAGGGGGGTGGCGCATTCCATGGCCAGCAACTGATCGATGACGTCGTCGTCGATTTCGGCGTCCGCGGCCAGCAATCCCGTGGCGCGTGCCCGCTGGGTCAGGAGCTCGCGCACCACCAGCGCGCGCCGTGCGGCGAGGTCGGGATCGGCGTCGCCCGCATGCGATGCCGCTTCGGCACGGATTTCAGCAGCGCCGATGACGATGCCGTTGACGCTGAGCTCGTTTGCCCTGGACATGTTGTCCTGTGTTTCGAGAGTAGTTCCTGCCATGGGTTTCCTTGGTTCAGCGTTTACGCACGATTTGTTGCGGGCGAGCCAGGTATCCGACGGTGGATACGCCGCTCCAGATGTGCACCAGCCGCGTGAACGGGGAGATCAGGAATATGGTGAATCCCAGCGCGATGTGGACTTTGTAGACGAGCGGCACCGCAAGGAGCAGACCCGCTTCCGGCTGGAGGGTGACGATGCCCTTGACGTAATCGCTCAGGGTTTCGAACATGACGCCGTCCATGTGGGACATGGACATGGGAATGGTCAGCAGGCCCAGTGCCAATTGCACCCAAAGCACTGCCAGAACCACGATATCCGCCCTGGCGCTGTTGATGCGGATGCGTGGGTCGGAAAGCCGGCGGTAGGCCAGGATGCTCAGGCCGACAATGGCCACGATGCCTGCGGCGCCGCCCGCCGCCATGGCCAGCATCTGGTGTTGCGAGGCGTTCAAAAAGGGCGAGACCATCCAGTGCGGCGCCAGAAAGCCCACGAAGTGCCCGGCGACGACGATGAGAATGCCGAAATGGAACAGGTTGCTTCCCAGGCGCAGCAGCTTGCGCCTGAGCAGTTGCGACGAATCGCTTTTCCAGGTGTATTGTTCGCGGTCGAAGCGGATGAGGCTGCCAAGCAGCAGAATGGTCAGGCAAACATAAGGGTATATGCCAAACAGCAATGTATTCACGACGTTCTGATCCATGAAGTTTCTCCTGGAAACGCTGATTCCTGAGAGCCGCTGCGGGCTGGGCCACGACCAGCCCCGAAGCTATCCCGGCGGCCGCTTGTCGTAGAACCGGATGGGCTGTGCGGAAACAGGGCTTTGGGCATTAAGGAAACTGACCGGCTCGTCCTGCCATTCCTTGTCCAGCGCTTCGGTGTCGATGGGCGGGCTTTCGTCCACGGCTTGTCCGTCCAGCGCCAGCGGCGGTTCGCCCGCCAGCGGCAGCAGGGCGGCAACGGCCGCAAAATAGGGCGCGCCGCGCTTGGCCAGCTGCTCCGCAATCGCCCGGTTGATGTCGGCCACCTCGCCCAGCAGCGAACGCGCCCGCTCGGGCGGCTCGTGCGCCAGGAACTCCAGAAAGACGGGCAGGTAATCGGGCAGTTCTCCGGCGGACAGGTACAGCCCGCCGGCCTCGTACATGGCCAGCAGATCGATCATGGCCTGTCCGCGTTCGCGCGATTCGCCGTGCACGTGTTCGAAAAGGTACAACGAGGTTGCGCGGCCTCGGTCGAACGCTTCGACATAGGCTTCCTGCAGCTCGATGAGCGGCGTGGCCTCGAGGTGGGCGATCAGGCCGTCGAGGCCCGCGCGCGTGGCGCGCGGCAGTTTCCGGTGGCCGTTCAGTATGCCGCGGATTTCGGGAATGGCGTCAAGCAGCGGCTGGTCGGGATAATCGAGCAGGGCGCTCAGGACACTGAGAACCGGTTCGTGGGTTTCCATTTATTCTCCTGCCGCCCGTATGGGGATGACCTTGCGTTCCTTGCCGATGCCCTTGCGCCCGCCGAACAGGCTGGTCTCGGTCGTGCCGTCCGAACAGCCGTTGCCGAACGAAAAGCCGCAGGAGGCGCGCAGGTCGAAGGCGTCCTCGGCGTATTCGCGGTGGGTGGTGGGAATGACGAATCGATCCTCGTAGTTGGCAATGGCCAGGTAGCGGTACATTTCGTCGACTTGCGCGGTGCTCAGGGCCACTTCGTCCAGCAATGCAGGGTTGTCGCGCCGTTCGACATGGCGCTCGCGCATGAAGGCGCGCATCGCCAGCATGCGTTTCAGTGCAAGCCGCACCGGCTCTTCGCGCCCGGCCGTGAGCAGGTTGGCAAGATAGCGCAGAGGAATCCTCAGGGCGTCGACGTCGGGCAGCAGGCCCTGCATGCCGAGCCGGCCGTCGCTGGCGGCGGCATTGATGGGCGACAGCGGCGGAACATACCAGACCATGGGCAGGGTGCGGTATTCCGGATGCAGCGGGAAGGCGATTTTCCAGTCCATCGCCATCTTGTAGACTGGCGAGCGCCGCGCCGCCTCGAGCCAGTTGGCCGGAACCCCGTCGCGTTCGGCCTGGGCGCACACTTGCGGATCGTTCGGGTCCAGGAAGACCGAGAGCTGCGCTTCGTAAAGATCTTGCGGGTCTTCGACCGACGCCGCTTCCTTGATGCGGTCGGCGTCGTACAGCAGCACGCCCAGGTAGCGAATGCGCCCCACACAGGTTTCCGAACAGACGGTCGGCTGGCCGACTTCGATGCGCGGATAGCAGAAGATGCATTTTTCCGATTTGCCGCTTTGCCAGTTGTAGTAGATTTTCTTGTAGGGGCAGCCCGACACGCACATCCGCCAGCCGCGGCATTTGTCCTGGTCGATCAGGACGATGCCGTCTTCTTCGCGCTTGTAGATGGCGCCCGAAGGACAGGACGCCACACAAGCCGGGTTCAGGCAGTGCTCGCACAGGCGCGGCAGGTACATCATGAAAGTGTTTTCGAATTCGCCGTAGATGTCGGTCTGGACCTGGTCGAAGTTATAGTCGGCCTTGCGCTTTTCGAATTCGCCGCCGAGGATTTCCTCCCAGTTGGGTCCCCACTCGATTTTCTCCATGCGTTCGCCCGTAATGAGCGACCGGGGGCGGGCCACCGGCCCGACCTTGACGTCGGGAGCATCGTGCAGGTGCGCGTAGTCGAAGGTGAACGGCTCGTAGTAGTCGTCGATTTCCGGCAGGTTGGGGTTGCCGAAGATATTCGACAGCACGCGCCATTTGCTGCCCGCCGCAAGCTCGATCTTGCCGCTGGCCTTGCGCTTCCAGCCGCCTTTCCAGCGTTTCTGGTTTTCCCAATCCTTGGGATAGCCGATGCCGGGTTTGGTTTCGACATTGTTGAACCAGGCGTACTCCATGCCTTCGCGCGAGGTCCAGACGTTTTTACAGGTGACGGAACAGGTGTGGCAGCCTATGCACTTGTCCAGGTTCATGACCATGCCGATCTGTGCGCGGATCTTCATTGCTTGCCCTCCGCTTCGTTATCCACCATGGCCAGTGTCGGCGCGCCATGCTCCAGAGTGTGGGCGTGCCGGGCGGCGGCCTGTGCCGACAGCACCGAGGCCGGCGTCGATTCGTCCTTCCAGTCCACGACGTTCATCTTGCGGATGATGACGAACTCGTCGCGGTTCGAGCCGACGGTGCCGTAGTAATTGAAGCCGTAGGAAAGCTGCACGTAGCCGCCTATCATGTGCGTGGGCTTGGGGATGATGCGGGTGACGGAGTTGTGGATGCCGCGCACCCCGGTAACTTCCGAGCCCGGCGTGTTGATGATCTTTTCCTGTGCGTGGTACATCATGACGGCGCCGGCGGGAATGCGCTGGCTGACGACCGCTCGGGCGGTCAGTGCCCCGTTCACGTTGAAGGCTTCGATCCAGTCGTTGTCGGCCACGCCTATCTTGGCGGCGTCGGTTTCGGACATCCAGACAATGGGGCCGCCGCGCGATAGCGTAAGCATCAGGAGGTTGTCGGTATAGGTGCTGTGGATGCCCCATTTCTGGTGCGGTGTGAGGAAGTTCAGCGCGATTTCCGGGTTGCCGTTCGAGCGGCTGCCCTGCATGCCCTGCGTGCTGCGGGTGTCGAGCGGCGGCTTGTACACGCACAAGGATTCGCCGAACTCGCGCATCCAGAGATGGTCCTGGTACAGTTGCTGGCGCCCCGAAAGCGTGCGCCACGGCACGAGCTCGTGCACATTGACGTAGCTGGCGTTGTAGGAAACGTGTTCCGATTCGATGCCGCTCCAGGTGGGTGAGGTAATGATCTTGCGCGGCTGAGCCTGTATGTCGCGGAAACGGACTTTCTCGTCTTCACGGGCACGGGCCAGATGGGCATGATCGAGGCCGGTGCGTTCCGAAACCGCCTGCCATGCCTTGACGGCGACCGAGCCATTGGTTTCGGGGGCCAGCGAAAGCACGACTTCGGCCGCGTCCAGGGCGGTGAGGATTTGCGGGCGTCCCTGCGACACGCCTTCCTGCGCGACGCTGCGGTTCAGATTGCGAAGAAATTCGATTTCCTCGGTGGTGTCCCAGTTGATGCCCTTGCCGCCATTGCCCAGCGAATCCAGCAGCGGCCCCACCGAGGTGAACTTCTTGTAGGTGTTGGGGTAGTCCCGCTCTACGAGGGCAACGCTGGCCATGGTTTTGCCCGGTATCGGTTCGCATTGGCCCTTGCCCCAGTCGGCGGCATCGTCCTGGGCGATTTCGCCCTGGCTGTCGTGCTGCAGCGGCGACAGCACGATGTCGCGCTCGACCCCCAGGCGGCCCTCGGCCAGCCGGGAAAACGTTTCGGCAATGCCCTTGTAGATTTCCCAGTCGCTTTTCGATTGCCAGGCCGGGTCGACGGCGGCCGACAAGGGATGGATGAAGGGATGCATGTCGGACGTATTCATGTCGTCCTTTTCATACCAGGTGGCGGTGGGCAGCACGATGTCGGAGTACAGACAGGTGGTCGACATGCGGAAATCGAGCGTGACCAGCAGGTCGAGTTTGCCCTGAGGGGCGGGGTCGCGCCACTTCACTTCGCGCGGCAGGCCCTGCGCGCTGGCTCCCAGGTCTTTGCCCTGCACGCCGTGCTCGGCGCCGAGCAGGTGCTTGAGGAAGTATTCGTGGCCCTTGCCGGACGACCCCAACAGGTTGGAGCGCCACACGAACATATTCCTGGGATGGTTTTCGGGGGCATCGGGGTCGGTGCAGGACATTTCGATGGAGCCGTCCTTGAGCCCCTCGGCGATGAACTGCGCGGCATCCTTGCCGGCGGCGGCTCGGCCCAGTTCCAGCGGATTGGTCTTGAGCTGCGGCGCCGACGGCAGCCAGCCCATGCGCTCCGCTGCGACGTTGTAGTCGATGGGGCTGTCGGCGTACTGGCCGTTTTCGGCCAGCGGCGACAGCAGCGAGGAGATTTTCAGGGTTTCGTAGCGCCACTGGCCGGTATGGGCATAGAAGAACGACGTGCTGTTCATGAAGCGCGGCGGGCGGTGCCAGTCGGTGGCGAAGGCCAGTGGCAGCCAGCCCGTTTGCGGCCGCAGCTTTTCCTGGCCCACGTAGTGCGACCAGCCGCCGCCCGATTTGCCGACGCAGCCGCACATGACGAGCAGGTTGATGATGGCGCGGTAGCTCATGTCCATATTGAACCAGTGGTTCAGGCCCGCACCCACGATGACCATGGACTTGCCCTCGGTCTTGAGGGCGTTGTCGGCGAACTCGCGCGCCACCGCGATGGCTTCGTGGCGGTTGACGCCGGTGATTCGCTCTTGCCAGGCGGGCGTGTAGGGCACGTCGTCGTCGAAGCTGGCGGCGACGTTGGGGCCGCCAAGGCCTTGATCAACCCCGTAGTTGGCGATGAACAAGTCGTATACGGTGGCGACCAGCGTCTCGCCGTTGCGTGTTGCGACCTTGCGCACGCCGATGCGGCGCGGCAATACGCTGGCGTGGCCGGTGTGCGTGAAATGGGTCTGCTCCACATTGCCGAAATACGGGAAGGCAACGTCGATGACGGCGTCGTGGCCGTTGACCAGCGACAGCAGGGGGCGGATGGCGTTGCCCTGCGCGTCTTCCTGCTTGAGGTTCCACTTGCCCGCGTCGCCGCCTTCCTTCTGGCCCCAGCGGAATCCGATGGAGCCCACGGGCGCCACCGGCTTGCCGCTGGATTCGTCGAAGACGACGGTTTTCCATGCGGCGTTGTTTTTCTGGTCGAGCGCGTCCTCGAATTCATCCGCGCGCAGCAGGCGTTCGGGAACGTAGTGGTCGCCCTGCTTGACCACGCGCACCAGCATGGGCATGTCGGTAAACCGCCGGCAATAATCCATGAAGTAGTCGCACTTGCCCGGAACGTGGAATTCCTTGAGAACGACGTGGCCCATGGCCAGGCCGAGCGCGGAGTCGGTGCCCTGCTTGGGGTGCAGCCATAGATCGCCGAACTTGGCGCCCTCGGCGTAGTCCGGAAAGATGGAAACGACTTTGGTGCCGCGGTAGCGCGATTCGGTCATGAAGTGCGCGTCGGGCGTGCGGGTTTGCGGGACGTTCGAGCCCCACATCATGATGAACGTGGAGTTGTACCAGTCGGCCGATTCGGGTACGTCGGTCTGCTCGCCCCAGGTTTGCGGCGAAGCCGGCGGCAGGTCGCAATACCAGTCGTAGAAACTGAGGTTGACGCCGCCTATGAGCGACAGATAGCGGCTGCCCGCGGCGTAGGAGATCATGGACATCGCCGGGATGGGCGAGAAGCCGACGACGCGGTCGGGGCCATGGCGCTGGATGGTATGGATGTTGGCCGCGGCGATGAGTTCGTTGACTTCGTTCCAGTCGGAGCGCACGAAGCCGCCCAGGCCGCGGCGCTGCGTGTACGAGGCCCGCGCCTGAGCGTCGCCGACGATGGCGGCCCAGGCGTCCACCGGGGAAAGCGTGCGGCGTTTTTCGCGCCACAGCCGCAGCAGCGCGCTACGCACCAGTGGGTACTTGAGGCGATTGGCACTGTACAGGTACCACGAGTACGAGGCGCCGCGCGAACAGCCGCGGGGCTCGTGGTTGGGCATGTCGGGGCGGGTGCGGGGGTAGTCGGTTTGCTGCGTTTCCCAGGTGACGATTCCGCTTTTGACGTAGATTTTCCAGGAACAGGACCCGGTGCAGTTGACGCCGTGGGTGGAGCGCACGATTTTGTCGTGCTGCCAGCGCTTGCGGTAAGCGTCCTCCCATTTGCGGTCTTCCTGGATCGTCATGCCATGGCCTTCGGAAAACTGGGGCCTGGAAGTCGAGAAGTATTTGAGGCGGTCGACGAAGTGGCTCATGGGCGATTCTCCGAAATACCGCCGGGGACGGCGGCCGCGCTTGAAATGCAATGCAGGCAGACCATAGAAAGCTTCCTGTTGCTGAAGAGGCTTGGGCATGAAAAGCGCGGCAAGCATGGGAAGGCCGCAGCGTTTCCTTTTTCGGTGATCCAGCGTCGTGCCCATGATACGCTGACATCTTGAACTTGATCAACCTGGCAGCATCTACTTACATTTGAAAGGCAATCGATAATTTTCCCGACGGCGCGCAGCGCTAGTCTTCAGTCGGATGCGACGGTGAGCTCAGGATTTTCTGGTAGAAAACCAGATCCAGCCAGCGGCCGAATTTGTACCCGGCCTCTTTGATCGTGCCCGCGGGCTGGAAGCCAAGGTGTTGGTGCAGGGCGATGCTGGCTTCATTGGCGGCGTCTATGCCGCCCACCATCGTATGCACGTCCCGGGCGCCGGCTTCTTCGATCAGGCTGGCCAGAAGCCGCCTGCCCAGGCCCATGCCCCGGCACTCATGATGAACGTAGATGGAGTGCTCGACGCTGTATTTGTAGGCGGGCCAGGCGCGGAAGGTGCCGTATGTAGCGAACCCCAGCAGCTTGCCGTGTTCGTCTTCGAAGCCAAGCACGGGAAAGGCGTTGCGGCGCTTGGTTTCGAACCAGTCCTTCATGGTGGAGGCGGGACGGGGCCTGTAGTCGTACAGGGCGGTCGAATGAGCGATGGCGTGGTTGAGTATTTCCAGAATGGCGGCGGCGTGCCGCTCTTCCGTGCATTGGATCATCTGCATAGGTGGCTCTCCACAATTTCGGCTATTTTATGATGCGAAGGTTCGCTTGTTGCCGGATCGGTTTCTTGTCGTGAAATTGGAGGCTGAACCATCAACATGTGGCTGGCGGCGTCGCGAGATCCACTTCATGGCGTCTGAATTGTTGAGACATTGAGTGACGCGCCGGTCTTGTCGTCAAATGCCGACAAGACGCTAAAACAGCGTCAGTTGAGGGTGTTCCTCGGGCGGGCGGGAAAAAAGAGCGGTGTTCAATGGATGCCGGGCCTGGTTCAGCCCCGCTTTGGAGCAGGCCTTCTTGAAACGCTGCTCGAGAAGATCGGCAAATACGCCGGTTCCTTTCATCCTGGTTCTGAAATCGGAGTCGTAGACTTTGCTGCCACGCATCTGCTTGACCAGGTTCATGACATGGGCCTCCTTCAAGGGGTAGTGCGCGGCCAGCCATTCGCGAAACAGGTCGGCAATTTCCGAAGGCAGCCGCAACAAGACGTACGCGGCGCTTTTCGCCCCCACGTCTTTCGCGGTGAAAAGAATCTTTTCCATATCGTGGTCGGTAAGGAAGGGAATGACGGGCGCGACCATCACGCCCGTGGGAATGCCGGCTTCGCTCAGCACCCGGATGGCTTCCAGCCGCGCGCCCGGCGTGCTGGCGCGCGGCTCCAGCGTTCTGGCGATGGTTCTGTCCAACGATCCCACCGACATGAAGACGCGAACCAGATTCTTGCCGGCCATTCGGGCCAGCACTTCGATGTCCTGGGTCACGGATGCCGACTTGGTGGTAATGGCGACGGGATGGTTGAATTCTTCCATGACCGCCAAAATCGAAGCCGTGATCCGCAGCCGCCGCTCTATCGGCTGATAGGGGTCGGTGTTCGCGCCCAGGGCGATTAGCTTGGGCGTGTAGGATGGGTTGGACAATTCCTTGCGCAGCAAGTCGGCCGCATTGCCCTTGGCGTAGAGCCGGGTTTCGAAATCCAGTCCGGGCGAGTGGTTTAGATACGCATGAGTGGGACGCGCGTAGCAGTATATGCAGCCGTGTTCGCACCCCCTGTATGGATTGATGGACTGGTCGAAAGGAATATCCGGCGAATCGTTGCGGGCGATGATGGATTTGGCTTTCTCCATGGAAACCGTCGTAGCCGGCTTGGGCATGGTTTCCAGGTCGGCGTTATCCCATTCGTCATCGAACGATGCGCGCTGAAGCTGCTCGAAACGGGACGTTTTGTTCGAAACGCTGCCCCTGCCTTTGATTGGGGTTGGCTGCATGGTGTTTGCAAATTACTGTATAAATAAACAGTATATCGTGATGCCGTCGACGATGCAGGATCAAAATGTAAATACCTTGCCATTGCGACAGGAACTTGCGGTAAATAATGCCCGGCGGGCGGTCGACGTTGGGCGGTACCGGCTCAACTAAAATAGCAAGGATTCCCTCGCCAGTTCAAACGAGCCCATGCTTATCAATGCCGATTTTTCGCTTCGCGCCGTCGTGGCGCCGTCCCAGTACCAGTGGGTGCGCTCGCCGCAGTCGGGTGTTGAACGTGTCATGCTGGATCGGGTGGGTGGTGAAAAAGCCCGGGCGACCAGCATTGTCCGCTATGAGCCGGGCTCTTATTTCCCGCGCCACCATCATCCGGGTGGCGAAGAAATTCTCGTGCTGGCAGGTACCTTCTCAGAAGGAGATGCGCATTATCCGGCAGGCTGGTATATGCGCAGCCCACCAGACTCCAGCCACCAACCCTTCAGCGAGGAGGGGGCTGTCATCTTCGTCAAGCTCCGGCAAATGTCCGAAAGCGAGCGCCGCAGCGTGCGCATCAATACCCGGGATTCCTCTCTTTGGGTGGCAGAGCATGGGCGCGAATCCTGCCCGTTATTCGAGGGGCCGGGCGAGCAGGTTTCCATGGAGCGCCTGACGCCTGGCTCCCTTGTTTTCAATGGCTTCGTGGACGGCGCGGAAATGCTGGTAGTCGAAGGCAGCTTGAGCGAAGGCGAGCAGCGGTATGACTGCGGCAGCTGGATTCGGCTGCCGCCCGGCCATTATCCCGGCTTCGTTGCGGGCAATGCCGGCGCAACCATTTATCTCAAGATCGGACATCTTGCTATGAGCCACCGACCTTGAATGTGAGCTATCCTGCCTTTTACGAAGGGCTTTTCAAATTACTTTGACACTCATGGCAGAAAACAATATAGGTACGATGGGCGACGCTTCGGACGAGCTGCCCGTAAAAATCCAGAGCGGAAACATCTGGCGACTTTCCATTGCGCAGGCGCTGGCCGGCGCGAACTCGGTGGTGGTCTATGCCACCGGCGCCATTGTCGGCGACATGCTGGCTCCCTCGCCCATGCTGGCCACCCTGCCTATTTCGATTTTCGTGGTGGGGATGGCGGTGTGCACCTTGCCCGCGGGGGCGGTTGCCAGGCGGCACGGACGGCGAACCGCCTTCCTGGCCGGAACCGGGGCCGGTGTGCTGGCCGGGCTGGTGGCCATGCTTGCCGTTGTCATGGGCTGGTTCTGGCTGTTTTGCCTGGCGACGTTCTTTGGTGGAGCCTACGCGGCCGTGGTGCTGTCCTTCCGCTTTGCGGCGGCCGATGGCGTAGCACCGGACCGGCGAGCGCGCGCATTATCGCTGGTCATGGCCGGAGGTGTCGTGGCAGGGGTCGTGGGTCCCCAGCTTGTGACCTGGACGATGAATCTATGGCCGCCCTATATGTTCGCCGCCACGTTTCTGGCACAAGGCGCCGTCGCCGCGGTGTCGGCGTTCATTCTGCTGGGCGTTCGCCTGCCCATGCCCAGCCCGGCAGATCTGGCGGGAGGCCGGCCGCTTGCGATGATTGCGCGGCAGCCGCGCTTCATTGCCGCGGTCATCAGCGGCGCGGTTGCTTATTTGCTGATGAACTTCCTTATGACGGCAGCGCCGCTGGCGATGCACATGTGCGGCCACTCGCAGGAGTCCGCTAACGTGGGGCTGCAATGGCATGTCATCGCCATGTTCGGGCCAAGCTTTTTTACGGGCAGCTTGATCAAGCGCTTCGGGGCGGGGCGAGTAGCGACCGTGGGCCTGCTGCTGACCGGGCTTTCCGCTGCCGTGGGGCTGGCGGGCATCGACATTGCGCATTTCTGGGCAACGCTGATCCTGCTTGGGTTGGGCTGGAACTTCGGATTCCTTGGCGCTTCGGCGCTGGTTCTGGAATGCCACCGGCCGGAGGAAAAGACACGGGTTCAGTCCCTCAACGATTTCATCGTCTTCGGCTTGATGGCCCTGGGGTCTTTCTCTTCGGGAGGCTTGCTTAGCGCTTATGGGTGGGACATGGTGCTTTGGGTGTCCTTCGTGCCGCTGGCCCTGGCGGTCGTGGCGCTTGCGGTGGCTTTGAGCAAAAAGTCGTCCGCGTTCGCGGAACAAGGGTAAGCCTTCTTATTATTTATGGCTCGTGCCGGCCTTGACGGCATCTTCGTGTAGGGACTCGTTAAGTTGGTCTACCACGATCGCCCATTCTGCATCTTCCTTGATTTCCTCGGTCAGGAATTGCCGCTGGGCGTTGTTCCAATATGGCGCGTCCGCCAGCCCGACGTCGGCTGGCAACTGGTGGGTAGCGATGAACTGCGCAATGGCCGCCGGGTCGGCGTCGAGTCCGAGCTGAAGAAACAGATTGGTCATGCGCGGGGTCGTGTCGTCCATAGTTGTTCTCCTGGATCGGATTGACAAGAAATTGATGGGTAAAGCGACAAAGTAACGCAGCAGGTCGTTCAGCGCACTATATACCATACCCCGTTGCATGCCTCGTCATGGCGCCTTTGGCCATGTTTCGTGGCCGGTTTATTGCTTATGGGCGTTTCGCAGCCACTGCGTGTAAGCCGAGCGGGTGGCGGCAGAGACGGATTCCAGCACTTTTTGATACTTGACCTGGTGCCGCAGCATCAGCCGCGCGTCGGCCACATTGCGGGACTTGCAGTACCAATGGCAGCTGTGCTGCAACAGGTACAGTTCGGCCGAGAGCTGATAGGCGCGGTCTTTGGCATTCCATTGGCCTTCGTTGTCCACCACATGGCGCAGGCCGGTGGCGTGGATGCGCAGCAGGCTGCGGAAATCCCGCGTCAGAGCGGGAAGGAAATACTCGGCATAAGGCACGCAGAACGAAAGCGCCCCCATGCAGGTTGCCTGCGCGCTTTCCTTTTGCATGGTGTCGGCCAGCGATTGCACCTGTGCTGCCACCGCGCGCTCGGTTTGGGCGAAGGTTTCCAGGACCTGGATCTGCCGCGCTTCATCCGCCTCGTGGATGGCGCGGGTATAGCCTTGAGTGAGGGTTTCCATATGCCGCTCGAGCTGCAGGCTGCTTAAATGGCGCCCGAGCAGGGCAATATGCATGCGTTGGTAACGTTGACACAGCACCCACCATGCTGCGACGATGATCAATAAGACTAATGCGCTGTTCATTGTTCTCGTATTTTTCGAGTGGGGGCGGGGTAGATCCGCCACCATATTTTCCGCCCCGCCTGGCGCCCGGCTTCCGCAGGCACATCCGATGACATTCAAGCTGCCCGGACTTGCGGCCTGCCATAGCAAATTTTATTATAAGTTCATGCCTAAAGAATCTATATGAGGCAGAATTCTCTGTGGGGGGAATATGCTGTTTCGCCAATTTTTCGATCATGCTTCAAGCACCTATACCTACTTGATCGCCAGCTCGCGGGGGCGCGAGGCAGTGATCATCGATCCGGTGAAAGAGCAGGTAGCCCAATACCTGACCGCCATCGAACAGCTTGGCCTGCGCCTTGTAAAGGCCATCGATACCCATACGCACGCCGATCACATAACCGGGCTTGGCGACCTGCGCGAACGAACCGGCTGCCTGTCCATCATGGGCGAGTACACCAAGGCGGATTGCGTCTCGTGCCGGGTGACCGATGGAGAAGTTCTCGATACGGACGGCATCAGGCTGCAGGCGCTGTACACGCCGGGGCATACCAGCGAATCGTTCAGTTTCGTGCTTGCGCCCGATGCTCCCGTTGCCGTGTTCAGCGGCGATGTGCTGATGATCCGCGGCACCGGCCGCACGGACTTCCAGAACGGCGATCCCGGCAAGTCCTGGGACTCCATCACCCGAACCTTGTTTGCCTTGCCCGACGATACGACCCTGTATCCTGCGCACGACTACAAAGGATGGACGTCATCCAGCATCGGCGAGGAGCGCCGCTTCAATCCCCGTCTGGCCGGCAAGACCCGCGAGCAGTATATCGAGATCATGAACAACCTCGACCTGCCGGATCCGAAGATGATGGACGTGGCCATCCCGGCCAATCTTGCCTGCGGGCTCGATGCCGGCTGATCCCGCCTTGGCTTTGCCGGGTTGAATCGTTTGCGTATACTGCGGCTACATGCTGGATTCGAAGCACTGTCATCACGCTTATCTGGATGGTCGTATGCTCCTGAAAACTTATTCCGTCGCGGCGTTTTGTACCGCCGTATTGGCTTGCGCCAGCATGCTCGCCGCTTCGGCGCAGGCCTGCACCCGCTTTGTCTACCATGGCGCGGGTGACGAGGTCATTACAGCGCGTTCCATGGACTGGAAAACGGATGTCGGGACGAATCTGTGGGTGTTCCCGCGCGGCATGCACCGTTCCGGCGAGGCGGGGCCGAACTCGGTTCGATGGGTCTCCAAATACGGCAGCGTAATCGCTTCCGGCTACGATATTTCCACCACGGACGGCATGAACGAAGCCGGCCTGGTCGCCAACGTGCTCTGGCTGGTGGAGTCCTCGTATCCGGAGTACGACGGCACGGCCCCTGGCTTGTCGATTGCCGCCTGGGCGCAGTACGTGCTTGATAACTTTGCCACCGTCCAGGCCGCGGTGGATGCGTTGCAGAAGCAGCCCTTTACCCTGGTGACCGATAACGTGCCGGGCGAAAAGCGGCTTGCCACCCTGCATCTTTCGCTTTCGGATGCATCGGGCGACAGTGCGATCATTGAATACATCGACGGCAAGCAGGTCATTCATCACAGCCGCGACTATCAGGTAATGACCAACTCGCCGATCTTTGAAAAACAGTTGGCCATGGAGGAGTACTGGAAGCAGATCGGCGGGACCGTCATGCTGCCCGGCACGAACCGCGCCGCCGACCGCTATGCGCGCGCCATGTTCTATGTGAACGCCATTCCGAAAAGCACGAGCGAGGTCGAATCGATCGCCAGCGTTTTTTCTGTGATCCGCAATGTTTCGGTTCCCTATGGCCTGACCACCCCCGACCAGCCCAATATTTCCTCGACGCGCTGGCGCACCGTCGCCGACCAGAAGCGCAAACGGTATTTTTTCGAATCGGCATTGACGCCGAATGTCTTATGGGTCGACCTGGAAAAACTGGACTTTTCAGAAAAGACGGGGAAGGTCTTGAAGCTGGACTTGGGCCCCGACCAAACGCATATTTACTCCGGCATGGCCAACGGCCAGTTCAAGCCGGCCCAGCCGTTCAAGTTCTTGGGACTTTGAGGGTGTGCACACTATGCTGCGTGCCAGCGATCGCGTTCGCTGAGAACTCGCGCGGCGATGTCGTCCTCGTCTGTCACGATGTCGAAAGCAGAGGCTTTTTGCGTCTGCCGATTGGCAAGTTCCCAAGCGCAAGCTTGGCGGAAAGAAAGCTCTACAACCCCAGAATCCACACGATAAGGGGGATCAGCATGGCTGTCAGCGCGCCGTTCAGCCCCATGCCCAAGCCAGCGAACGCCCCGGCGGTCTGGCTGTATTCGAAGGCGCGCGCGGTGCCGATGCCGTGCGAGGTCACGCCGAGCGCAAAGCCGCTGGCGATTGGATCGCGCCGTGCCAGACGCCCCAGGAGCGGCACGCCAAACGCC